>NZ_JANEWH010000088.1:0-20691 GCF_028069715.1 Kluyvera sp. Awk 3
TTATTAATCAAGCAACATGCGGAAAAATAATGGATTAATAACCGCTATCCACTTGCAATAAATGATTCAGAAAGGTCTAATTTGCACCCTGAATAAAAGGCAGTTGAGTCATCGTCTGACGACGAACCTTCGATGTTGACCTAAAGCGTCACAACATCTTAAAAACTCAAATGCTTCCAGGAAAAATTTTCGCGACCGTTATCGATAATCGTTAACGGCGCCTTATTGTCTCACCAGGACACGTTATCAAACCGGAATAATCATGTACCCTGCTTCACAGCGAATCAGAATCCATCAGCAGGATAATCTTCCTGAGCTGGTAAAACTGGATGTCAGCAAACTCGGTCGCCCATGGCATAAGCTACCTAAGGTAATGAACGATAGCTTTGACATTCTTGACGCGCGCCTGAGTATTTATTTTCTGAAGAAGCTTCGGGTTAACGCCGCGTTAGAATCGATGACTTTCGCGATCGACCAGAATTATAAAAATGCGCAAATATTCTCAACACGTTATGGGAATATTGCGTTTGTGATCGATCGTATATTATTACTAAACATCCTCCATGATTATTACGGGCTGAGTAAAGACAGCAGCCATATTGAACCGGATGAGTCACTCCCGATCACCAAAACGGAAGAACGCCTCAAAAGCAAACTGGGTCAGGAACTGACCTCGCTGGTTATTTGCAAAGAGACATTTGGCGAAGACCTGGAAATTAAAGTCGATTATTCCACGGTCATTAACCAGTGGGCCTGGTGCATCACTTTCACCCTGGAAGGTTACAGCCACGGTAGCTTTACCATCCTGCTGGACAATCCACACATTGACCAGATGCTGGCGGCGCTACGCTCTCCGGATCACAGCACCAGCGGCGTGGAAAAGAGCGTCAGCCTGAGCCCCGCGCAGATCGAACGCCTGTTCGATAGTCTGCCGCTGAAGCTGGATGGCCGTCTGGCCAGCCTGAACCTGACCGTCGCTCAAATCGCTGACATCAAACCAGGCGACATCATACCGATCGCGATCAATGACCCTTTACCGGTGTTTATCGGTAAAGAACAGATTTTTGAAGCCACTATTGCCGAAGATCGCAGCAAGCTTTTCTTATGCGATATCCACGACAAGACAACCGAGAAGCCTTATGAGTGATTTACAACAAGAGCTGAGCCAGTCTCTGGATCTGGACGACCTGAACCTCAGCGACATGACCCATGATGAAACCATTGAGGGGAATATCCGCCTCGATTTACAGCCGGAGACGCGTAATGCGCCACTGACCGACGTGCGCCGCATGGCGCTGTTCAGCCGTATTCCGGTGACCCTGACGCTGGAAGTGTCCTCGGTGAACATCTCGCTGGCTGAACTGATGGCAGTGAACTGCGACTCGGTGATTGAGCTGGACAAAATGGCGGGTGAACCGCTGGATATTAAGGTCAATGGTATCGCGTTCGGCAAGGCCGAAGTCGTGGTGCTTAATGATAAATATGGCCTGCGCATCATCGAATTTAATGCCAAAGAACTGGGTGAGCTGACCCGATGAACCGCGCGTTATACCGTGGCTGCGTCCCGCTGCTGCTGCTCATTGGTTTGCTGTTCGCCCAGCCCGTTCTGGCGGCGAACGGCGACATCACGCTCTTTAGCACGACCGCTAACGGCGCGGGCCAGGATTACAACGTCAAAATTGAAATCCTGATCCTGATGACCCTGCTCGGCCTGCTGCCGATCATGGTGCTGATGATGACCTGCTTTACCCGCTTTATCATCGTGCTGGCGATTCTGCGCCAGGCGCTTGGGTTACAGCAGAGTCCGCCAAACAAAATCCTCACCGGCATCGCGCTGGCGCTCACTCTGCTGGTGATGCGACCGGTATGGACCACCGTGTATAACGACGCGATTGAGCCCTTCCAGAACGACCAGATCACCCTCAAGCAGGCGCTGGTGAATGCTGAAGCGCCGCTGAAAAAATACATGCTGGCGCAGACCAACAATAAAGCGATGGCGCAAATCATGACCATCGCCGGCATTGAAGGCGACGCCCGCGAGCAGGATCTGACCATCGTCACCCCGGCATATCTGCTCAGCGAGCTAAAAACCGCCTTCCAGATAGGCTTTATGATTTACATCCCGTTCCTGGTCATCGACCTGATTGTCGCCAGTATTCTGATGGCAATGGGGATGATGATGCTGTCGCCGCTGATCGTCTCTCTGCCGTTTAAGCTGATGCTGTTCGTGCTGTGCGACGGCTGGACGCTGATTGTCGGCACCCTAACCGCCAGCGTGCAAGGACTGTAGCGATGATGAACATGGACACCGCCGGTGACATCATGGCCTCCGGCATTCACCTCGTCCTGCTGATTTCCGCCGTGGCGATTGTCCCCAGCCTGCTGGTCGGCCTGTGCGTGAGTATTTTCCAGGCCACCACCCAGATTAACGAACAGACCCTCAGCTTCCTGCCGCGTCTGGTCGTCACGCTCGGGGTCCTGATTTTCGCCGGGAAGTGGATGCTGACGCAGCTGGTCGATTTTACCGTCCAGATTTTCCATCAGGCGGCGGCGCTGGTGGGTTAAACCATTATGGGAATCGATATTCAGGCGCTGTGGACGCCAATCATGGCCCTGGTGCTGCCCTTCTTTCGCATCCTCGCCTTTTTACAGTTCGCTCCGGTGATCGATAACCGCGTCTTCTCACGGCGCATCAAAATCGGCACCGCGCTGGCGTTAACCATCATCATCACCCCGATGCTGCCCAACAACGTGGTGCTTCACGAACTGGTTTCACTGCGCGCCATCGTGCTGATTGGCGAACAGCTGCTGTGGGGATTCTTCTTCGGCATGGCGCTGCAGCTGGTGTTTGTCGCGCTACAAACGGCGGGGCATATTCTGTCGATGAATATGGGGCTGGGGATGGCGATGATGAACGACCCGGTTAACGGCAGCTCTACCACGGTGATTTCGCAGATTATCTACGTTTTCTGCGCCCTGCTGTTTTTCATTATGGACGGCCACCTGCTGCTGGTGACCATCCTGTTTAAAGGCTTCAGCTACTGGCCCATCGGTCAGGCCATCAACCAGCCGACGCTGACGCTTATCGCTCAGGGGTTAGGCTGGATTATGGCCTCGGCGACGCTGATTGCGCTTCCGACGACCTTCGTCATGCTGATTGTGCAGGGCGGCTTCGGCCTGCTCAACCGTGTTTCGCCGACGCTAAACCTGTTTTCGCTTGGCTTCCCCATCAGCATGCTGTTTGGCCTGCTGTGTATTTCGATGCTGGTCACCAACATTCCTGACCACTATCTCAACCTGACTAACGAAATTCTGGCGAAACTCGACGCCATAAGGGTGCAGTAATGGCCTCCAGCGGAGATAAAAGCGAAAAACCCACAGCCGGGAAGCTGCGCAAAGCGCGGCAAAAAGGGGATATTCCCCGTTCAAAAGATTTAACCATGGCGGTAGGCCTGCTGGCCTCATTCTTCACCCTGGCGACCTTCCTGCCGTACTACCGTTTGTTGATCGGCGAGTCGTTTGCCGCCGTCGGCACCATGGCGAAGGACCTCGATAACCCGAACGTCCTCAACCAGTTTCTGCTGCTGAATCTGTGGGTGCTGCTGCGCTTTATCGCCACGCTGATCCCCATTCCGCTGGCCTGCATCATCGCCAGCCTGGTGCCGGGCGGCTGGATTTTTACCCCGTCGAAGCTCAAACCCGATTTTAAAAAGCTCAGTCCCATCAGCGGCGTTAAACGTATGTTTTCCGCCAGCCACTACACGGAAGTGGGCAAGATGATGCTGAAATGCGCGACGATACTCGCCGTTGTCTACACGATGGTGCATGACCAGATGGATAGCCTGCTGCATCTCCAACGGTTGTATCTGTATCAGGCCATCGGCCAGGGTTTTGGCATTTTTCATCACGTTGTCAGCTATTTCATCGCCGTTATCGTGATTTTTGCCCTGCTTGATGTGCCGTTGAGCAAATTCATGTTCACCAAAAAGATGCGCATGACCAAGCAGGAAGTGAAGGAAGAGTACAAAAACAACGACGGTAACCCGCAGATCAAAGGCCGCATCCGCCAGCTGCAGCGCCAGATGGCGATGGGGCAAATCTCGCGCACCGTGCCCGAAGCGGACGTGATTATCACGAACCCAACCCACTACGCCGTGGCGCTGAAATACGACCCGCAGAAGGCGGAAGCGCCGTACATCGTCGCCAAAGGCATTGACGACGTGGCGCTGTGGATACGTGAGGTGGGCGCCACTCATAAGGTAGAAGTGGTGGAGTTTCCGCCGCTGGCGCGCGCGGTGTACTACACCACTCGCGTTAACCAACAGATTCCGGCGCAGCTGTTCCGCGCCATCGCTCACGTGCTGACCTATGTGATGCAGCTGAAGTCCTGGCGCGAAGGTCGTGCTGAGCAAAAACCCCGCCTGAACAGGCACATAGACATTCCTCAAGAGGTATTAAAAGCCAATGGCGAACAGTAAGATGCAAAACATGTTCGGCATGCTCCGCAAGGCGCAGATTGCCGTACCTATCCTGCTTCTCTGCGTACTGGCGATGGTCATCCTACCGCTGTCACCGCTGATGCTGGATATCCTGTTTACATTCAACATTGTGCTGGCGGTCATCGTACTGCTGGTCGCGGTGAATATGCAGCGTCCGCTGGACTTTGCTATCTTCCCGACGCTGCTGTTAATCACCACGTTAATGCGTCTGACGCTGAACGTGGCGTCGACCCGCGTGGTGTTGCTGAATGGCCATCAGGGGGAAGGCGCGGCCGGTAAGGTGATTGAAGCCTTTGGCCAGGTGGTGATTGGCGGCGACTTCGTCGTCGGCTTCGTGGTGTTTATCATCCTGATGATCATCAACTTTGTGGTCGTCACCAAGGGTGCCGAGCGTATCTCCGAGGTTTCCGCACGCTTTACGCTGGATGCGCTGCCGGGTAAACAGATGGCGATCGACGCCGACCTGAATGCCGGGCTTATCAACCAGCAGCAGGCGCGAAGCCGCCGTCAGGAAGTGGCGAAAGAAGCCGACTTCTATGGCGCGATGGACGGGGCGTCCAAGTTTGTCCGCGGCGATGCCGTTGCCGGGATTATGGTACTGATCATTAACGTGATCGGCGGTATCTGTATCGGTATCTTCAAATACGATCTTGATGCCAGCCACGCGTTCCGTCAGTACGTTCTGCTGACCATCGGTGACGGTCTGGTCGCCCAGATTCCGTCCCTGCTGCTGGCGACCGCCGCGGCGATCATCGTGACCCGCGTCAGCGAAGGTAACGACGTCAGCGACGAAATCAAAACACAGCTGCTCTCCAAGCCAAAGGTGCTGTACACCGCGGCATTCGTGATGTTCATTCTGGCCGTTGTGCCAGGTATGCCGCACATCGCCTTCCTGAGCTTTACCGCCCTGCTGGTGTTCGCCGCCTGGCGGCAGAGCAAGGTGGTGCAGCCCGCGCCACAAGAGACGGACATGGAGGCCATCAGTGAAGCATTGGCCCCCGATACCAACCCGGCGATTACCTGGGACAGCATTCCGCTGGTCGAGCCGATTGGCCTGAACCTTGGCTACAAGCTGGTCACCATGGTGGATGAGTCGAAGGGCAGCCCGCTGTCGCTCCGCGTGCGTGGGGTGCGGCAGGTGATCTCTGAACTGTGCGGCGTGCTGCTGCCGGAAATTCGCATTCGCGAGAACTTCCGCCTCAAGCCCGCGCAGTACGCCATTCACATCAACGGTATCCGCACCGCGCTGGGCGAAGTGAACGCCGAGAAGCTGATGGCCATACCCGGCACCGAACTGTACGGCGAAATCGACGGCGTGCTGGATACCGACCCGGCCTACGGCATGGCGATAGTGTGGATTGACCCGGAACAGAAAGCCAAAGCGCTGAACCTCGGCTATCAGGTCGTCGACTGCGCCAGCGTGGTGGCGACGCACGTCAACAAGGTCGCCCGCGAGCATCTGCCGGAGCTGTTTAACTACGACGATATCACCCATCTGCATGCCCGTCTGGCGCAGCAGGCGCCGAAACTGGCGGAGGATTTAAACGCCGCGCTCAACTACAGCCAGCTGCTGCGCATTTATCGCCAGCTGTTGCTGGAACAGGTGTCGCTGAAAGATATCGTCACCATCGCTTCAACGCTGCTCGAAAGCGCGGCGGTGACCAAAGATCCGGTGCTGCTCACCGCGGATGTACGCTACGCCCTGCGCCGCGCCATCGTGCATAACATTAACGGCGATCGCCCGCAGCTGGCAGCCTACACCATGGATAATCAGCTGGAGAATATGCTGCTCGGCGCGCTGAATCAGGCACAGCAGGCCGGCAAGGTGGCGCTGGACAGCTTCCCGGTTGACCCGAACATTCTGACCCAGCTGCAAAATACGATGCCGATGATTTACGAGCAGATGAAAGCGAAGAGTTTGCCGCCGCTGCTTCTGGTCACGCCGCAGCTGCGCCCGGTAATTTCACGTTATGGCCGCCTGTTTGCCAGCGGGCTGCACGTGCTGTCGTACAATGAAGTGCCGGACGACGCCGACCTGAACGTGGTGGGAACGCTGGCGTAACCTGCCGCCTGAGATGCCCCTCTCCCTTTTTACGGGAGAGGGAACGGACCGAAACTTACTGATCGAGGTAGCGCAGCTTCCATTCCGCTATCGTGCGCGGCATTTTGGCCAGATTGTTACCCTGGGTGCTGAAGTACGAGAACGCCAGCTTCCCTTTATCATCCGGCTCAACCCGCGCCGCCCAAATATTGCTGGCCGTGTACATGATGATAGCCGTACGGGTATTGGCCGCACCGCGCACCCACATTGACACTGCCGTAGCGCCGATATTATCTATATCTTCATGATAGATATAGATATTCGCTGTATCGACGAACTTTTGATAGTCGTCGCCAACCAACGTGCGGAAGCGTTCATCCATTTTAGGATCGGTGAAAATCTCCAGCGATAGCAGCGTCGCCTTTGGTCGTGGATCCTGCTCTGACTTCAGGTAACGCCCATCGATAAACGCGCCGTTAGGCATTGACAGGCGGCAGCCCCAGTCGGCATTGCTGTAGGCCTGAATCGCCCCGCTTTTACGCGGGATAAACAACACTTTGCACTTTTTGCTATCGACCATATCGTCGATCAGCACCATGCCGTTAATCTTGCGGGCTTCAGCGGTAAATTCATCCTTATTCTGTCCGGCCCAGATACGAATATCGGCGGTAATTGACCAGTCCGCGCTATGGCTGAATTGGATCACCCCGCCGCTCATATTCGCCGCGCTGGTGTTCCACCAACGGCCTTCCCACGCAAAGCCCGGCTGCGCTTCGGCAATTTTGCTGATCCCGGAATAGTAAGCGCGCTCAATACAACTGTCCGATGCACAGCTTTCCAGAGATTTCTCCCAGGCCTCATACTCCTGATGCACCTGACGCGCATCACGATACACCAGCATCGCGCGGTAAACGCTCGACATCGTGTTATCCAGCCAGCTCAGGTTATCGTTATTACAGATGGTATTTTCCAGCGGCGTTGAGGCGCGCTGGCAGTTCACCGCAAAAGCGCTGGAGGCGGAACATGCCGTAATAAGAATGAGTAAATTAATCAGGCGCTTAATCATTTAGGATACTTTTTAACCAGAGAGAGCGCTTATTCTGGCGAAAACAAACTTTTATTGCAATAAAACAGCATGAATTATTCACCGTTCAAATAATTAATCCATGCTTAAGTTGTAGCAATAAGCTGTCGCTTGTTTATTACGTGTGTTCTTTTTTGGATTATCACGTTATGAAGATAGACAGTAGTAATTACACGCTCTCGGTACTTTCTTCTTACTCTTCAACGGAAAACACCGAACGCAAACCGCTTGGTATCCTGCGTCACAGCGGCCAGTACTCTCCACAAGCAGGCAACTGGAAACTTTCCGACCCCACGCTTTCCGCCGTCGTCAGCCTACGTAGAGGCGACGTTATGCCCTATTACCAGGGTAAATCGGTAGCATGGGCATTAATTGAATATGATGTAACGGAACTGATGGAGAACTAATATTTAACTAACGTTTCACTTATTAGATATTTTAGCTTTATTTCTGTAACTCAATATTCTTTACGCGGTGAAAATAAGCCCTTCACCGCGTATCGATCATATTAACTAATATCGGCAACCGAAGACCGTGCCACCAGACGCCCGGTGAATACGCGCCCTTCGGGCATAAACAGGGAATGGCCGTCAATTAACGCGCGAATACGCTGCACGCAATGATCCAACAGTTGTTCGACGGGATAGGAAATGCAGGTCAGCGGCGGATAGACCAGCGATGCCAGCGGAGAGTCTTCCAGACTAACCAGCGACACTTCCTGCGGGATCGCAATATTGAATTCACGCAACAGGCGCATCGCTTCAGCGGCGTAGCAATCACGCTTGGCGATAATCGCCGTGTATTTCGTGAAGCTATTGATCAGCGTCAGCAGTGCCTGTTCGATATTATTATTGGCCATCACCAGCAGTTGCCGATTAAACGGCAGGGAGAAATTTTGCAGCACGCTACGGTAGCCGTCGAGCACCTGCTTACTGGCGACGTCGTTTTCATTGTCTAACAACAGCGCAATATTACGGTGCCCTTTACCCAGCACGTAGCGACAGGCGCTTTCGGTGGCAAAAGCGTAGTTATAGCCCTGGCTGGCGCTGCCTTTTGCGGAGAACTCATCAAATGCGATGACATTGCTGGCCACATCACCGCTGTTACGGCCCAACGTTACCACGGCAACACACTGATGTTGCAGGCTTTCCACCGCAGCCTGCTGTTCAGCGGCGTCGTTAACGTACTGAATCATTAGCGATTTATTCAGCGATTTAACCGCCTGCGACAGCTGCGGTAATAGCGTCGCGCTAAACTCCGCTTCATACGCGGGCAGCACCATACCGACGTAGCTGGAGGTGTTGCTCGCCAGATTCTGCGCCGCAAAGCTTGGGCGGTAGTTTAGCTCTTCTACCGCACGTAATACGGCCTCACGGCTCTCTTCACGAACGCCACGCGTCCCCGTCAACACGCGCGAAACGGTGGCACGGGAAACGTTGGCTAACTTTGAAACATCATCAATAGTAGGCATGGTGTCGTCTGTATTACGGTTTTCTCCCTATAGTAACATAAATACGTACAGGTATTCGCCAACTCCCCGTCGCAGAGGCGCCGGGGAGTATGGGGTTTAATGGCGAGTGCGATAAAGCTCAATCAACTCACCCACCAGCTCTTTCGCAAGGATTGAGGTCATTAGATGATCCTGAGCGTGCACCATCACCAGCGTCATTTTGGTTTTCCCCTCGCCTTCATCGGCTTCAATCAGCTGAGTCTGCACCCGATGCGCTTCACGCGCATAATGCTGCGCCTGCTCCATCTTCTCATCGGCGTCGGCGAAATCGCCGGTTTTGGCGCTGTTCAACGCTTCGTAGCACAGGCTACGCGATTGACCGGCGTTGATAATAATCCCCATCACTTGTTCTTCTAAATCCATAACATCCTCTCAATACAACACATTACGCGGTCTCAGATTGCCCAACGCGGCTTTCGGCCCCGGCGTCGCCGGTTTCCTGCGACAGCAGCTGTTTCTCGTACGCCTTCAGGAACGGGTAGTACATGACGGCGGCAGTCACCATACAGATCAGGCACATAATGATCGGGCTGAATGACCAGTTTGCCGCCCACGATGCGCCGATAGGCGCTGGCGTGGTCCACGGCGTCATCGACACCACGCGGGAAACGAGGCCGAAGTCGAGGGCAAAGTAAGCCAGCGTGGCATTGACCATCGGTATCAGCACAAACGGAATAAAGAACAGCGGGTTCATAATAATTGGCGCACCGAACAGGATCGGTTCGTTGATATTAAACAGCCCTGGCACCACGCCCATACGACCAATCGTCCGCAGGTGTACCGCCTTGCTGCGCATCAGCAAAATCGCCAGCGGAAGGGTGGAACCCACCCCGCCAATCAACAAATAGTGATCCCAGAATCCCTGAACGTAGATGTGGGGAATCGCAGTGCCGGCAGCCATTGCGGCCTGGTTAACCGACAGGTTTGCCATCCAGAACGGGTTCATAATGCCGGTCACAATCAGCGCGCCGTGAATCCCGGCAAACCACAGAATCTGGCACACCATGACTGACAGCAAAATGGCTGGCAGCGTATCAGATGCTGCAACCAGCGGTTTAACCAGCGACATGATCGCTTCCGGAATAATCATCCCCAGTTGCGCTTCAATAAGCAGATTCAGCGGATGCAGCATCAGCGCTACCGCCAGAACGGGGATCAGGATTTCAAACGAACGCGCCACGCCGGTTGGGACTTCCGGTGGCAGACGAATGGTGATGTTGTGACGGCGCAGGAAGGCGTACAGCTCGGTGGTGTAAATCGCCACCAGCAGCGCGGTAAAAATACCCTGACCGGAGAAGTAAGCGACAGATATCTGCCCATCCTTCAGCGGCGCGGCCACCAACAAAAAGCCCATCAGCGACAGCATGCCGGACGTCAGCGGGTCCAGTTCATGATGACGCGCCAGGCTTGCCGCCACCCCGACGGAGATAAACAACGTCATGATGCCCATACTGAAGTTAAACGGCAGCATCAGGCTTTCGCGGTGGTCCAGGGAGAACTGCAGCCATGCTCGCGCAAAGCTCCAACTGGTATCCGGCGAAAACGGTGGAAAGATAAACACCAGCATGAAGGAGCCGACGATCATAAATGGCAGCGCGAGGATAAAACCGTCGCGAATAGAAGTAACGTATTTTTGCTGGCCAATTGCTCCAGCCATTGGCGTGATTTTCTGTTCTATCACGCTGATTAATTTAGCGTACAGAGAGCTCATGCTTTATCCCTTAGTTATTGTTATCAATTAAGGACAGGGCAAAATCCAACACCGCGCCGCCTTTTTGCATGCCGTAGTCCATCATGTTGATCGGCTCGACCTTGATGCCGTAAGCGCTGGCTTTCTGCTGCAAATCTTTCTGCATGTATTTGACCTGCGGCCCCAACAGCACCACCTGATAGTGGCCCACCTGCTGTTCAAATTCGGCGACGCCAAACGCTTTGATATCGACCTCCAGACCGCGTTTTTGCGCCTCTTCCACCATCTTTTTCACCAGCAGACTGGTGGACATCCCAGCGGAACAACACAGCATAATTTTCTTCATGGAACACTCCTGACTGAGTAGTAACGATGAGCGGACTATAATCAGGAGGAAACAAAACGGAAAGCGCTTTCCGAATGTGAATCCGTTAAATGTGAGCACGATCACCGGTTGCAGGCTTTCACTTTGTTGGGATGTAGGCGATGATCCAGGCTCCTCCGTCCGATATAAGGTTCGCCATGAACATTCAGTTTATGAATGTTGCTGTGACGCTGATTGAGCAGCGCGTTACGCCTTTTGCTAATCTTCTGACCCGCAGCCAGCACATCACCGCCATGCGCGACAGTTTTGCGTTGGCCATGCCGTTCGTCATCGTTGGCAGCCTGATGGTGCCGTTCATTTTTCCGCCGTTTACCATCAACGGCGCGTGGTATCAGGCAATTCGCCCTATGCTGCTACCGACCTTTGAGCTGACGATCGGCCTCATCGCACTGATCATCGCCTTCGGCGCCAGCGCCAGCTTAGGTAAGCAGTATCAGCTACCCGAACGTCTTTCCGGGCTGACGGGGTGCCTGGCCTTTCTGGTGTTTATTGGCTTCAAAGAAAACGGAGGAAGCAATCTTTTCCTTGGCGGGATGGGGATATTTAGTGCTTTAGTTTCAAGCTTTTATTCTGTTGAAATCATCCGAATTTTTTACCGAAAAGGCTGGTGTATTCGTCTACCCGACGAAGTACCGATCATGACCCGTAACGGCTTTCAGCTGCTGGCGCCGCTGCTGGTGATTATGCTTTCGATAACGGTCGTCAATGCCGGATTGAAGCTACACACCGGGATGATCCTGCCTGAATTAATCAGCGAAGCGCTGCGGCCGCTTATCATTGCTTCCGATACGCTAACGGCCTTACTGATATCCCTGCTTATCTGCAATTTGCTTTGGTTTATTGGCATTCATGGCGCGCTGATTATTACCGGCATCATGAATCCATTCTGGATGACCTATCTCTTTGAAAATCAGCAGGCATTAGCAAACAACATCACGCCGCTGCCCCATATTTACCTGCAAGGATTCTGGGATTTCTACCTGCTGATCGGAGGGATTGGTTCTACGCTCCCGTTGGTTTTTATGGCGCTGCGTAGCCGGTCCCGGCAGCTAAAAAGTGTGGGCAAAATTGGCCTGATCCCCTCACTCTTTAACATCAACGAACCGATACTCTTTGGTTTCCCAATTATACTTAACCCATTATTCTTAATACCTTTTATTGCCGTTCCCATGATTAACGCCTGCATTGCATGGTATCTCACACACCTCGGCGTGCTTGACCGCGCCGTGGCGATGCTCCCCTGGTCTATGCCTGCGCCACTGGGTGCTGCATGGACGGCAAACGGAAGCTGGAAAAACATGTTCATGTGCCTGTTCGCCTTCTTCAATGCCTGGATGATCTATCGCCCATTCTTCAAAGTCTACGAGCGGCAATTAGCGGAATCTGAAGCCCGCTAATCGATTCCCTTCACAGTTTTTTTCTTGCCAGCGCCATACCGGCGCTGGTTTTTTTATCTCCTTCGGATAAAAAGTCGATCTACATCACGCTTTCAAGTGAACAATCTCTGGATCTGTGATTTGATCCGGCAATTGTGGAAAGCGCTTTCCGTATGTGGATGTACTTTTCCATTTTTGATCCGTAAATTTCCCATCGCATTAACAAAAGCGCTATTGCGTACAAAAAATAAAAGGGAAAAGTGAAAGATGAAACAACTTAACCGATTGATACCTCTGGCTATACTTATCAGCGCTGCCACAAGCGGCCTGGCCCACGCCGAAAAATATGACTTCCAGCTCCATGGCTACATGCGCTCAGGGATCCTGGCGAACTCGGACGGCAACCGCGTAGATTCCGTCGGGTTGATGCCAGACGGTAAATGGCGCCTGGGCAACGAAGAAGACACCAAAATCGAGCTTATTCCTACCGTCACACTGAAATCCGATTCCGGCGCTGTGGCGAAAGTTCAGGCCAACATCACCCACCAAAGCAAATGTACCTCGGACTGGAACTGTCAAGATGATGACGGGCACGACGTACAGTTCCGCGAGGCCTACGCCGAACTCACCAATCTCGACTTTGCCCCAGAGATGACCTTCTGGGGCGGTAAGCGTTACAGCAGTTCCAACACCTCCAGCCACCAGTTTGACTGGGAGTACATTCAGTACAACGGCACCGGCGGTGGCTTCGATAACATGGATCTGGGCTTCGCCCGCTTTGACGCAGGGGTTTACGCCTTCTCCCCCACTGATGAAACCAAAGCCTATCCGGTCGACAAAGGCGATCAGGGCTACCCGGATGACTACTCGCTTAACCTGTGGTTGAAAAAGATCGCCGGTACCGGGCTGGATCTGGAACTGATCGGCCATCGCATGAACCGCAACGAAAACCACCCCACCTCCGCAGAGAAAGGCTACGGTGTGACCGGTGTATATAATTTTGACGGCTTTTGGGGCCTGACGGGCGGCTATTCCAAACTGGTCATGCAGTATGGCCGCGGCCTTGCGGCTGGCGATTCGCTGGGTAAAAACGGCTGGGGCTGGGCAAACCTTGAGGATACTCAGTCCTGGCGCATCGTGCTCGACAGCATGGCCTCAATGGGCGATATCGACATTTCGACCTTCGCCTACTTCCAGAAAGACAAAAACTACCGTTGGTGGAGCAGCGACGATAACGGCTGGGGCCGCACCAGCTGGGTTGCGGGTATCCGTCCTTATCATCAGATCACCAAAAACTTCGCCATGCAGTATGAGCTGGGCTACGAATACCTCGATGACGATAACTACAAAGGGGTTAATGGCAAAGGCAAGGGCGGGCTGACGAAAGTCACCGTAGCACCGACGCTGACCTTCGACTCTGGCTTCTGGAGCCGCCCGCAACTGCGCTTCTTCGTCACTTACGCCAAATGGGATAAAGGCGTCTCTGATGCCCTCGACGGCAACTACAACTGGGGCACCAACACCATCGACGCCGGTGGCTACAGCCGCAGCGGTGACACCGATACGGTCAACTTTGGCGTACAGGCAGAAGTCTGGTTCTAAGGAGAGAAGCCATGAAACGAGTCGCAAAAAAATCCCTGTTCCTCGCCGTACTGGCAGCACTGACCAGCGCTGGTGCGCTCGCGGCGGAACCTTCTCACTTCGATAACTTCATTACCCGCCAGGGCGCACAGCTGATGGACGGTAACCAGGAATTTCGCTTCGCTGGGATCCACGCCCCTGAACTGCATCGGATTGAAAACGATGCGCGCGGCGTCTGTAAAGCCGATCCGCGCGGATGGGGTCAATATTTCAAATGGCCCACGCCGGAAGAACAAGAAAACTGGATTAAAGCCATCGTGCAAACCGGAGCCAGGGCCCAGCGCGTCTATGTGCTTTCAGTGCAACAGGAGAACGACGAAGCCTGTGAACGAGAAACGCATATCCTGGCTCCCGCTACGCCAGGCGGCATGCCGCGTCTGAACGAAAAGGCGATGGTGGTTTACGACAACATGATTGCCGAAGCCGATAAACAGGGCCTGCGCCTGATTCTGCCGTTTATCGATCACTGGTGGTGGTGGGGTGGTCGCGAACAACTTGCGGCTTTTTACCATGAAAAACCTGAAGATTTTTACAACACGCGCAGTAAAACCTACCAAGCGTATCTGGATGTCATTCGCCAGGTGATCACCCGCACGAACACGCTTACCGGGCGTGCCTACTCCGAGGAAAAAGCCATTATGGCCTGGGAGACCGGTAATGAACTGGAAGACACAAATGCGGAATTCCTGAAGCAGACGGCGGCGTGGATTAAGAAAATGGCTCCACACCAACTGGTGGTTGACGGTACCTATAAAAAAATCAACGACTTCTCCGTGAACGATCCCAACGTGGATATCGTCAGCAACCATTACTACACCAATGCCGGAAACAATCACCCGGAACAGGTGAAAAAGGATCTGGAGGCTATCGGCGGTAAGAAAGTGTACCTGGTGGGTGAGTTCGGGTTGCTTGATAGCAACGCGTTGAACAGCATCATGCAGTCGATCGTTCATACTGACGTTAACGGCGCAAAAGCCGCAGGGGGGTTCATCTGGGGTTTCCGTGGGCACCGTCACGACGGCGGTTTCTATTGGCATAAAGAGTACACCGGCCACTACAGCTACCATCTGCCGGGCTTCCCGGAAGGGGATGCCAATCAGGAAACGGAGATCGTCAACCTGGTTCGCAAAGCGGCTGCACAGATCGCGGGACAGGAACAAATGGCCCCGCTCCCCATACCGGATGCGCCAAAACTACGTGAAACCACTTCGCCGTTCGCCATCAACTGGATGGGTGCCGCTGTTGGTCGCAGTTACGACGTTGAACGTGCGGAGTCGAAAGACGGCCCGTGGCAAGTCGTAGGACATAATATTTCCGACGGTGTGCAGGAGTGGAATCCGGAAACGATGGATCTCTTCCGCGACGACTACACGTCGTTGACGCTGGGCAAAACTTACTTCTACCGCGTCATTGCTAAAAATGAAACCGGGCAATCGGCACCGTCTAACGTTATCAGCGTCACCCATACGCAGAAAAACAAGGCGCCGGTCATTACGCTTGAGGAAACGGCCACCGCCGCACAACACAGCGGACTTAGCCTCAATGCGCGGTGGCAGGACGACAATCTGCCGTCACGAAAAGTGCGCGAAAAGTGGACCAGTACGGGCAAAAAACAGGCGCATTTTTGCGATGCCAACAAGGCCTCAACCCGCGCCTGGTTCCCAACACCCGGTACCTACCAGCTGACCTTCACTGCCGACGATGGCCTATTGGAAAGCAGCAAAACGTTGACCGTCAACGTCACCGAGGCCACCGCGAAAGTACCCGCCGATTTCTGCCACTTTGACAGTCAGTTACAGGGTCTGGAGCAAAGCCAGAAAACGGTGATCAAGAGCGCGGACAATGAACTGGCAACCGGCGAAGATGGTTTCCTGGGACCGTTTGCCAATGATGGCGATAAAGCGAGCTGGAAGATTGCGGCACCGTGGGACGGCAATTACCTACTTCACCTCGATTTCAATGCCAAGTGGGGTGGAAAGAAGAACTCGGTGCAGATTAACGGCGATAAACCTATCCAGATTGAATTTCCGCAAACTGACGAGCACGGCCAGCGGATGACGATTCCGGTCTATCTCAAGCAGGGTGAAAACACCATCAGCGTGGGGAAATACGCCGGTGACTGGGGCTATATCTTTATCAAGTCCATTCAGGTGAATGCAGAGTAGTGCTTTGCTGCGCCGCTAACGGCGCAGTTTTTTGTTTTTATTCAGGAGATTAAATGACCACGTACGCGTTTCCAAACCATTTCCTCTGGGGCGCCGCCGCCTCGGGCCCGCAAACCGAAGGCGCAGAGGGTAAACCTCACCGTTCCATCTGGGACAGCTGGCACGCCGCGCAGCCGGAGCGCTTTTACCGGGGAATCGGCCCTGAGACGGTCTGCAATACGCTGCACCGTTACAAAGAAGATGTCGCCCTGATGAAGCACATCGGCTTTAACTCATTTCGTACCTCTATTCAGTGGTCGCGGCTGATCGACGATCTGGAAACCGGCGAGCCGAACGCCGAGGCCGTCCGCTTCTACAACGACTATTTCGACGAAATGATCGCTAACGGCATCGAACCGATGGTTAACCTCTACCATTTTGATATGCCGGAAGATTTGCAAAATCGCTACGGCGGCTTCGAGTCAAAACACGTGACCGATCTGTTCGCCCGTTTTGCCGCCACGGCGTTTCGTCTGTTCGGCCATAAAATCAAATACTGGATAACCTTCAATGAGCCGATTGTGCCGGTGGAAGGCGGCTATCTGTATGACTTCCACTATCCGTGCAAAAAAGACGGCAAGCTGGCCGCGCAGGTGGCGTTTAACATCATGCTGGCGCATGCCAAAGCGGTGCAGTGCTATCGTGAGCAGGCGCTGGCGGGCGAGATTGGCGTGGTACTCAACCTGACGCCGTCCTATACCCGCAACGACTCAGCGGAAGATAAAAAAGCGGCGTGGTACGCCGACCTGCTGTTTAACCGTAGCTTCCTCGACCCGCTGGTGAAGCACCAGTTCCCGAAAGAGCTGTGCGAGCTGCTGGCGGTGCATAACTGTCTGCCGGAAACCACCAAAGAAGAGGTCTCGCTGATTACCGACTCGCGGATCGACTTCCTCGGCGTGAACTACTACGTGCCGCGCCGCGTGCAGGCGCGCGAAACACCGTACACCCTCGACTACTTCACACCGGAGTACTACTTCGAAAACTACGTCGACCCGAACGGCCGCTTTAATCCGTACCGCGACAACAACGAAATTCATCCGCAGGCGATCTACGACATTGCCAGCAATATTCGCGACAATTACGGCAATATTAAGTGGTATCTCGCCGAAATTGGCATCGCGATGGATCTGCAATCCGAAGGCCCGGTACAAGCGGATGGTGTGATTGACGATGGTTTCCGTATTGGTCTGATGGAAGAGCATCTGGTGCAGCTACACCGCGCCATCGCCGACGGCGCAAACTGTTTCGGCGTACATCAGTGGACGTTTATCGACAACTGGTCGTGGCTCAACTCGTTTAAACGCCGCTACGGGTTCTACCGCCTCGACCTTGAAACCGGCGAACGGCAGATTAAGCGCAACGGGCTATGGTTTAAGGCGCTGGCGGAGAGTAACCAGTTTACCCTCGAATAACGCCGTTTACCCGGTAGGCCGGATAAGGCGTTTACGCCGCCATCCGGCAATGTGCCGCACCGTGCCCGATGGCGCTACGCTTATCGGGCCTACGCTATACCGGGCCAATCCCCTGCAACAGCACCGCCAGCGCGTTGCCGACAATCATCTCCGGCGTCAGCATCGCCAGCCGCTCGTCTTTACGCATCCGGGAAAAGGGCACCAGCACCAGGCTTAACAGGGTGGTAAACAGCAGTTCCGCCGAAAGATGCGGATTGACCTTTCCTTCCTCCTGCCAGCGTTTCACCATCGCTAACGTCGCCTGATACTTCTCATCGCCAAAACGCGCGTGAAGATGCTGGCGCAATACCGGCATCTCGCCGATCACTTCCTGCATCCACAGCGGGGCGAACCACTCGTACTGCGCTGCAAGTGTCGCCAGTTTCTTGACCATTTCTGTCAACGCTTGCACCGGTTCGTCAGGATAATCGCCAAACACACCGCCAATTTCGGCACGCAGCGGTAAAAATCGCTCTTCGATCATCACATCCAGCAATTGCTCTCGTGAATTAAAGTAGTAGTGCAGCATCGCTGGCGTGACCCCCGCTTCGCGGGCGATCGCATTCAGTGATGTGCGCGCAACGCCTTGCTGGGAAAACAGCTGCAAAGCAATATCTATCAGCTGTTCACGCTTGTCGGCATCGGGCTTGCTGCCGCGCGGACGACCCGGTCTACGCGGTTTAAGGTTATCTTTTTGTGCTGGCATAGAAACGGGATCCCTTGACCTCTTAACGATCTTCAATAAATATTAATTATGCATTTAATTAATTTCAAGTGAGGACATGATGGCGTCCGATATGACGACAAACGCGCAGCCGCAGCAGGCTGGCGTGACCTCAATTCGTCTGCTGTTCAGCGCGCTGCTGCTGGTGATGCTGCTCTCCGCACTCGACCAGACCATCGTCTCGACCGCGCTACCGACCATTGTCGGCGAGCTGGGCGGACTCGACAAGCTCTCGTGGGTCGTGACGGCCTATATCCTCACCTCCACCATCGTGGTGCCGCTGTACGGCAAATTCGGCGATCTGTTTGGCCGCAAACGGGTACTGCAAATCTCGATTCTGCTGTTCCTCGCCGGCTCAGCGCTGTGCGGTCTGGCGCAGAATATGACCCAACTGGTGCTGATGCGGGCGCTGCAAGGGCTTGGCGGCGGCGGGCTGATGGTGATCAGCATGGCGGCGGTGGCCGATGTGATTCCTCCCGCCGAACGTGGCCGCTACCAGGGGTTATTCGGCGGAGTATTTGGTCTGGCGACGGTGATTGGCCCGCTGATCGGCGGCTTTATCGTCCAGCACGCCTCCTGGCGCTGGATTTTCTACATCAACCTGCCGTTGGGGCTCTTTGCGCTGTTTGTCATCGGCGCGGTATTCCATGCCAGCAACAAACGCAGCCAGCATCAGATTGACTGGCTGGGGGCGATTTACCTGACCCTGGCGCTGGTGTGTATTATTTTGTTCACCACCGAAGGCGGTACGGTGCGCGAGTGGAGCGACCCACAGCTGTGGTGCATTCTGGCCTTTGGTCTGGTGGGTATCGCCGGGTTCATCTATGAAGAGCGGCTGGCGTTTGAGCCGATTATCCCGCTTTCGCTGTTCCGCAACCGCAGCTTCCTGCTGTGCAGCCTGATCGGTTTTATCATCGGTATGTCGCTGTTCGGCTCAGTCACCTTCCTGCCGCTCTATTTGCAGGTGGTGAAAAGCGCCACGCCAACGGAGGCTGGCTTACAGTTGATTCCGCTAATGGGCGGGCTGTTGTTGACCTCGATTATCAGCGGCCGGGCCATCAGCCGCACCGGTAAGTACCGCATCTACCCTATCATCGGTACCCTGATGGGCTGCATCGGGATGGTGCTGTTGACGCGCATTACCATTACCTCGCCCACCTGGCAGCTGTATCTGTTTACCGGCGTGCTGGGGATGGGGTTGGGGCTGGTAATGCAGGTACTGGTGCTGGCGGTACAAAATACGGTCAGCGCCAATCTGTACGGCGTGGCGACCTCCGGGGTTACGCTGTTCCGCTCTATCGGCGGTTCCATCGGCGTGGCGCTGTTTGGCGCGGTGTTTACTTCGGTACTGCAATCACGGTTGATGAGCCTGTTGCCGGAAGGCGCTGCCATCCCGCAAGGGATGAACCCGGTGGCGATTCACCAGCTTCCCGCGGCGATTCGTACCGACTACCTCACCGCTTTTGGCGCGGCGATCCATGCGGCATTCGTCATGGCGGCCTGCATTATGGTGGTGGCGTTTGTGCTGTCGTGGCTGCTGAAAGAAGCGCCGCTGAAAACGCGGCACGCGTAGAACAGTGCCGGATGGCGCTGCGCTTATCCGGCCTACAGATCGGAGTAGGCCGGATAAGGCGTAGCCGCCATCCGGCAGCCCTTACAGCGCCTTCGTCAGATAGTGACGCGCCATCCCCGCCAGCGGGAAATCCTCCAGCGTCTTCACCAGCTGGTAGCCCTGCTTCTGATAAAACGGCAGCGCCTGGAAGCTGATGGTGTCGACCAGCGCGTGCAGACAGCCTTTCTCCCGAGCAAGCGCCTCAGCACGTCTGATAAGCTCACTGCCCACCCCGTCACCGCGCGTCGTTTCACACACCCACAGATAGTCGATGCTGAGCCAATCGCCTTTGCGCTGGCCAATCAGACCGCCGCGCATCACGTCCTGCTCGTCGCGCAGGTAAACGCAGATATCCCCCCACCCGGAAGTATCAACAAACTGCTGGTTATAAGCCCGCAGCCCGGTGAGCAATTCCTCTTTGTCTTCCTGCGTAATAACTTCTTTAATAACAAATGGCATATTTATTCCTTATTT
>NZ_JANEWH010000089.1:0-20497 GCF_028069715.1 Kluyvera sp. Awk 3
AAATTACATTTCACATTACGTGCTTAAATGTATACTGTATAAACATACAGTTGTTGCGTGGGAGGATGCTTGTGCAGGATTTATTGTTTGAATCGATAGCGCTGCGGCGTATCGCCTTATTCACCAAATTGGTATCAAGGGGCGGCTGCTCTGGTGATGAAAAAGATGTCGCGCTGGAATGGCTGGGAGAACTGACGGCCGATCTGCAAAATAAGCTGGATGCCTATTATGAAAAAAGCCCCCAGAGCGGGGGCGTTTCACGCGGCGGGTGCGGCTTTAAGTAAGTCCAGTGCCATTTGCTTTTGGTTCGGGGAAAGCGAGTTAAGCAGCTGCTGAACCAGAGCGTCGCCCGTTTTAGCGCTGGGGCTAAGAGTGTGGGAGAACGTCAAATTCATAACAAAGGTATGCCCACACTCCACATCTGAACAGGCGCAATAGATATCCGCTATCTGCCGGTGTTTCCGGTTGGTTTTACGGATTACGGCTTTTGCGCCACATTCCGGGCATTCAATTTTCAGTACGCGCATGTTCCATTCTCCGGCCGTCAAAATATGCCTGGATTTTAGCCTGTTTCGCCTCATGCTGCACCCTTATCAGTTGATTCATCTGCAAAATTTAGATGTAGGCGCGGCGGAACTTCGGGATCGCTGTTCACCGACATCGCCAGACGGCGCTGTAGGGGGCGTACCTCGTTTTTTTTGTATGTGCGTTCGACCTTTTCCGGGTCGCCCAGCCCGGCAGTATTCTGCGGAACGATACCCGCCAGCCCGGCCGGGAAGCGGTGGGCGTTCAGTATGTCCTGCGCGCTGATGTTCTTCACGCTGGCAAATTCATCTTTGGCCGAAATATCGCCCATTTCGATGAATTTGATGGCGTCACCTTCTCCGCCAGGGATATTCACCAGGATGGTGGAGAAATTACCGATCCCTTTGCTGTCGCGCAGCTGCTGTTCAATTTCCTCTTCCATTTCGTCGGTCATGCTGGGGTCACGCGTATACAGAATGCCGCCAGTATGTGCGCCGTTGTGGTAGTAGCGACGGCGGAAAATGACGGCCTCACTGTTCAGCAGCGCAGAGTGTACGCCGCCGATGTAGTCCGGCAGGCCGTAAATGTGCTGCTGCGGGTCGTACATCTTGATAAAAATAATGTCCTCTTCCGGGTAAATCAGTGGTTCACCTTCCTGCAGTACCACGTAATCTCCTGGCACGTTGCGATCGTCATTGCGAACCTTACGGCGGCGCAGGTAAAGGCCGGGCAGCGCTTCCAGCCCGATCACGTCTCCCCAGCCGTTGCGCACTTTTGCGATCGCCACGTCGCCAAAGGTCAGAAAATCAAAGGTCGCCGCTTCCAGTTCGTCGTGTGTCAGACCGCCGCCCAAATAATCGGACATAATCATATTTTTGCGGGCGTGGATGATGCCGCCGTGCTGGCCGTTGAGGTTAATCAGCTGTGCCAGCGCCAGGCGGTCAATAGGCTGCGTGAAATGGTCGGCGCCATTGTCGTACCAGATATCCCGGTAATCCGTGCCGGTAGTCAGTACCGGTTCCGGCTTGCCGAAAGAGATAATGCTCATTTTCTTTGACTGCTGGGCGCGCTGCCCGCGTTTCACAAATTTCTTTTTCTTCATGCTGCCTTCTTCACTCCCCAGCGGGATTTTGGTTTGTTTTCATAGTTCAGCGGTTCGTTGTGCAGGGCGTGAGTAATCGCCCAGAAGGATTCCGCATGGCCAGTTTCAGGGCTACGGTCTGCGACAAAGGTCATTGCATTGCCGCTTTGTGTGGTGGTACGTCGAATGGACATAAAACTGGCCGGGATCTCTTTCAGGTTTTTATCCCACTCGATACGCTGGCTTTCGACCACGTCAGCGGCTTTCAGTACCAGCTGGTTTTTGGTGTTCAGGTCGTAGCGGATCGGAACGGCCACGCGCATGGCAAAGTGCTGGATATTGTCAAAAACACCCTGGCCGATGCCGGTCACGTCGACGCCTAAGTAGGTGAAGTTGTATTTTTTGAACAGGGTTTCGATCTGCTTTGCCTGCCAGCGGAAGTTCATGCCCTTCCAGTTGAATACCGCCAGTACGCGGAACTTCTCCACGGCCAGTTCAGGCGGGGCGATTATCACGAAACAGGACAAATCACCGCTGCGCGCCGGGTCAAAGCCACCCCATACGGGGCGATTGCCGAACGGCCGCGCTGCGTCCGGGTCATGATCCTGCCAGGTCTCAATTTCAACGCCGCAGGCTTCCAGGTCGGAGAAGCTGAAAACAGAATCTTTGCTGTCCACGAACACGCACATATAGAGCATGTTGAACGTGGTTTCGTTGTACCGGTTCCGCAGCTTCTCAATGTTGGCGAGGTTGAAGCCACCGGCGATCGCGTCCTCCATCGTGATGATGTAGCGCCACTGGCCATCCGGGCAGAGTCGGCCACCGTTGCGCATTTCATCGAATAATGGAAATTTGATGGCGCTGCGTTTCTTGCTGCCTTGCTTCCACTCTTCACCTGTCCAGAATGGGTATGCCTGGTGCGTTTTGGCGGACGGCGTGGAAAAGTAGGTGGTGCGCCATTTGTCGTGAGTGGCCATTGCGCTGGCCACTTCGTTCAGGCGCGCAAAGTTCGGTACCCAGAAATATTCATCACAGTACAAATGGCCGCTGTATGACTGCGCGGTGTTTTTGTTGGTGGAAAGAAAACGCAGCTCTGCACCGTTGCTTAAGCGGATCGGGTTGCCGGTCAGTGTGATGCCAAAATACTGCTCTGCAATGTTGACGATGTAAGAGCGGAAAACCTCCGCCTGTGCTTTTGATGCGGAAAGGAAGATTTGCGGATCGCCGGTCATGACCGCATTTTCAAACGCTTCAAATGCAAAGTACCAGGTCGCGCCGATCTGGCGGCTTTTCAGAATATTGCGCACCGCCTGGCCAATGTTCTGGCGCAGGTGCTTCTGATAACCAAAAAGATGCTCGTCTGCCCAGGTGTCAAAGTCGTCCTGGGTGAGTGATGAAATATCGTTTTTCTTGTATTTGCGTTTACTGCGTGGTTCGTCGTCTCCACCGTCGCGCGCTGCAGCTGCTTGCCCGTTCCCCTGGCCGCTGGCCATCTTCTCTTTATGTTTATTGCTTTGTGCGCGCAGTTTTGTGGCATGGGCAATCAGCAAATCCATTTCTTTCAGGTCGAGATCGGTTTTATTGTCGCGGCTGGCAAGCAGCTGGTAACGGCGTTCAATTGCTTCTTCTGTGCTTTCATGGCTGAGTAAATTAGCCCAGCCGTTTTTTTCTGCCCAGTAGTAAACGATCCGCGTATTCGGCAGATTTAATTCTGATGCAATTTCCTTTGGCGTATAGCGGCGCAGGTAAAGAGCGCGCGCAACGCCTTTTAGTTCTTCTGAGTATTTAGCCATAGATTTAATTATGCCGTGGCCAGCGATAAAAAACGGCGCGGTTAATTCGTGCCTGTTCGGTAATGGCTTATATCCGAATTGAACAGAATAAAGCGTAATGCGCTGCCGGGTTTAATTAGCAATAATTTATTTGCAGCGTCAGTGAGAACGCGAAGGGGGGATATGTCTCATTTAAAAACTGACTGGCTGTGTGTTGCTACCGAAGGGGATACCGTCGATGGTCGGGATATTAAGCGACAGTGGATTATTGATATGGGGGAAACCTATGACTATAGCCACTATGTCGCATTAATCTGGCCGGAGCATGAAGATGATTGCGGCAATTTTGGTGAGGTGCTGGAAGCCACCTGGCACGATGGTGATGATGGGCTGGCGCGATTATATGTAAGCCTTTGCCCGAATATGCGCCTGATTTTTGCCAATCATGAAGATCAGCTGCTTTTCTTCTCTATCGAACCGGAAGAGAACTGGCGCGGCAGCGGGCGTACATACCTGAAGGGGCTGGCGGTGACTGATACACCCGCCAGTGTTGGCACTACACGGCTGCGCTTTAGCACGCGGCGCAAATTATCGAAACGGGGATATTACAGTTGTGTAATTTCCCATGATGGCAAAATTAAACAGGAAGAGAAGATGAAGAACTGGCAGAAATTGTTTGGTATTAAGCCGAAGTTTGAAGATGAAACGCCGCAGGAAGATGCGCCAGCGAGTGACGATAAACTTCAGGCACTGGCTAGCGCTCTTAATGAGCTTGAAGGCCGCGTGGCCAAAATTGAGACCCAGCTTAATTCAGTATCGGAAGATGTAGAAACTATTTCCGAAGTGGTAGATACAGAAGCGTTTTCTACTATTCGCGATAATGCGGACGAAATTGTTAAGCGTTTTAGCGCGCTGGATAAAAAGCCCGCTGTGAATAAAGGGCGTAACATTCCGGGGAAAGCGGGTAAGTTTAAATATATTTAATTCGCCACGCTTAACATCTTAACGATTAACTAATTTATCGCGTTATAGCGAGGGAGTTTTATGTTTTTAAATCAACGTGCACGAACCCTGATGAAGCAATATTGCTCCGGGCTGGCTGACAGTTACGGCCAGGAAGATGCGAGCCTTTATTTTTCGCTGACTGACCCGCAGGAAACCAGCCTTCGTCTGGCGCTGCTGGAGGCTGTCGAGTTTCTGAACATGATTACCTGCGCCGATGTGGATCAGCTGTCTGGCCAGGTGATTTCCGTGGGTTCTTCCGCACTGCATACCGGGCGTAATGAAGACGGGCGTTTTATGCGTCGTGTCGGTGTGGATGGTAACGACTATAAGCTGGTTGAAACGGACAGTTGCGCCGCGCTGCGCTGGGATTTGTTGTCAGTCTGGGCTAACGCCGGGCGCGAGGAAAACGAGTTTTTCAATCTGGTGCAGACCTTCTCTAATCAGGCGTTTGCGCTGGATATGCTGCGCATCGGCTTCAACGGTACCAGCGTGGCCAAAACCACTGACCCGGTAGCTAACCCGATGGGTGAGGATGTGAATATTGGCTGGCATGCCCGCATGAAGTCCTTCAACGGCGGCAATCAGATTATGACCGATCCGGTTGTGCTCGACGATAACGGCGATTATCGCGGACTTGATGCGATGGCGTCCGATCTGATTAACACCAAAATCCCGGCGCAGTATCGCAATGACCCGCGTCTGGTGGTGTTGGTTGGTGCTGACCTGGTGGCAGCGGAGCAGTACCGACTGTATCAGGCAGCAGATCGCCCGTCTGAGAAAATTGCGGCGCAGATGTTGGGCAGCACTATTGCAGGCCGTAAGGCCATTATTCCGCCGTTCATGCCGGGCAAACGTATGGTGGTTACGCCGCTGAGTAACCTGCATATCTACACCCAACGTAATACGCGCCAGCGTAAAGCGGAGTTTGTTGAAGACCGCAAGCAGTACGAAAACAAATACCTGCGCAACGAAGGCTATGCGGTTGAAGAGCCGGAGTTGTACGCCGCGATTGATGAAAGCGCGGTAACAATCGGCACCGTCACAGAGCAACCGGAGGGCTGATAAATGGCACTTTCACCCGCGCAACGGCACAGCCAGCGCATCGCCACGGAACAGCGCCTGAAACAAAGCCAGGCAGTGGACAGCCGCGAAAGTATGCACGTACTGATTGCCGCACTTGAAAAAGATGTGGCGCTGGCCCGAAGCCTGCCGCTGATCGCCGATCGTGTCGTGTTAAAGCGTGATGTGCTGCTGCCGCGCTGGATGCCTACCGTGGAAGCCTATCTGGCCAGCGGGGAGAACTACGCCAACCCGATACTGGCCTGGTGCGTGATCTGGCTGTTTGACGTAGGCGAGCTGGAAAAGGCGCTGGATTGGGCTGATATCGCAATCAGCCAGCAGCAGGCCACGCCGGAGCGGCTGCGCAGCAATTTCCCTACGTTTGTGGCCGATACGATGCTGGCCTGGGCGGAGGAATCTGCCGGACGCGGGGAAAGTATTGAGCCGTATTTCTCGCGCACCTTTGACCGCGTGGCAAACACCTGGCGGCTGCACGAGCAGATCACCGCTAAGTGGTTCAAATTCGCCGGGCTGGAGCTGCTGCGCGGGGAAGATGGGCGGAAAACGGCTGCAGGGGTGGACGATGTGGAAACGCTGGAAAAAGCCGATCAACTGCTGGCTATTGCTGAAAAGCATTATTTCAAAATTAGCGTGAAAACCGCCCGGCAGACCATTGCCGCACGTCTGCGCAAATTGACGCAGGGTTAACGACTACCGCAAGCCAGGCGGGCGCGGTGGAGGGCAGCGCACAGACCGTGCATCTGCGCCGTGGAAACCGGCCAGCCCGCCTTTTTCGGGGGATTTATGTTTAGTGGCAAGCCGCTGGATTACCAGGATGAACCGCTGACGAATAACGGCTTTTGGCCAGACCTGAATCTAAAGGATTTTCAGGCGCAGCGGGCGCTGCCGGTTGATATTGATGCCGCCACTGTCGCACAGGCACTACTTGCTGCCGCTGTGGAGGTGAATGCGGAGCTGGAGAACGTGGAAGCCAGCTGGCGCGCGAAGGGGTACACCCTGGCGGCAGATGTGCCAGGGGTAACAATGGCCGGGATGAATGGCCTGTGCGCACAGTACACCAAAGCGGTATTTGCCAGGGGAAAAGCGGATTTAATGGGCGAATTTGCCACGGTGGGGCGGCGTGATAGCCATCCGGGGCAGGAAAGCCAGGAAACCCGCGCCGGGCTGCTGGCGGAATCCTCGGTGGTGATCCGTCGCATGAAAGGGCTTAAACGGGCAACGGTGAAAAAGGTATGAGCGAGACACAAACGCAGCTTGAAAGCCTGACCGCATTTTTTCAGCAGAACGTGCCAGAGCGCGCGATGCAGCGCTTTGACAGTGTGCTGGATGAAATGGAATTCATACCGGCCGCAAAGGATTTGGGGCTGGAGCAGTACCGCCTGGCGGTAATCCGTTATGACGCGGTGCTGAGTTGGGAGCGTTTCCCGTATCGGCTGTGCGCGCCGCAACTGCTGATGGCGCTGATGGCCGTGTGGCTGAACGAGGCCGATCGTGACCTGTTTGATGATGTCGGGATAACGGAAACCGATCCGCAGTGGGATGTCACGGTGGAGGACGAAGAAACGGCCACTATCGTGCTTACCGTGCCAATGGCGGAAGAGCTGGTGATACGTGAGGACGAAAACGGCGTTATTCCGTGGGAGGGTAAACGCTGGTCACTGGTCAGCACAGAAATCTGGACGGCAGTCACTGGCAATATTTACGCCGTGGATCAGGCCGGTGCGCCACTCGGTGAACCGGAATGATAGCGGGCGGCGAGCTGAATAAAACGCAGCTGGCAGAGCTGCGCAAGGCGCTGGCGAACATGGAACTGCCGCCGCGCAAGCGCCAGCGCCTGCTGTGGCGAATGGCCAAATATGGCGTTATCGCCGCTGCAAAGCGCAATGTGCGCAATCAGGCCGCGCCGGATGGTACTGCGTGGCCGGGGCGTAAGACAAAGCGCAAAGGGAAGATGCTGCGCAATATGCCGAAGCTGCTGCACATCCGAGAAATGCCGGAAATGCAGGCGGTAAGAATCTACCTGCAGGGTGGAGGCTACCGGAACGGGGAAAAACCTGTACCCGCTGGCACCGTGGGCTATGCCCAACAAAATGGGATGCATGTGCGGGTAAATCGCGCCAGCCAGTCGCAGAAAGGCAAGCCGGGAAAACTGGCGACGGTCGCGCAGGCAAAGAAATTGCGCGCGCTGGGGTATCAGGTGCGCAGGGGGAAGCGCTGGAAAAAGCCAACCCTTGGCGAAATAACCGCCTCAATGCCTTATGACCAGGCTGGGCTTCTAATCAGGAAGCTGAACGGTAAAGCGGTGAAAACCAGCTGGACAATCGATCTGCCTGCCCGTGTGTTCCTCGGGATGTCAGATGATGAATTTAACAAAGCGCTGGCGCGGCAGCTGCAGTCCATAGGCTACGGCTGGAACGTGAACGCGCAGGATATTAAGGGGAAAACATGACCTGGCCAAATGCCGGTGTTAACCAGATTAACCAGCTGCAGGGCGAGACTAATGAAGTTGAACGCTGTGTGCTGTTTGTCGGGAAAGGCACCGTGAACGTAGGCAAAACATTGCCGGTAAATAACCAGAGCGATTTTGACAAGCTGCTGGGAGAAAGTGATAGCCAGCTGAAGAGTGATGTGATGGCGGCGATGGCGAACGCTGGCCAGAACTGGTGGGGGTTTGTTCATGTACTTGCCGCTGATGCCGGGCCGGATGCCTGGGTGGAAGCTGTGAGGGCTGCGCAGGTTTCGTGCTCAGTTGAAGGGGTGCTGCTGTCTGATGATGTTTCGACGAAAGCCCCCATTAACCAGGCAATTGCCCTGCGATCTGAACTGATTTCGAAACTTGGCCGCTGGGTATGGTTCATCCTGGCCACCCAGGGTATGCAGGAAGATGAAGCGCAGGCGGATTACCTGGTGCGCATGTCCACGCTGCAGGACGGTATTGCAGAAAAGGCCATTCAGCTGGTTCCACGTCTGTGGGGTAACGATCCCGCAGTGCTGGCTGGCCGCCTTTGTAATCGCGCTGTCACCATTGCCGATAGTCCGGCGCGGGTGCAAACAGGCGCGCTGGTGAGCCTGGGCTGCGATGAAATGCCACTGGATGGCGCGGGGGAAGTACTGGAGCTGTCCACGCTGCAGGCGCTGGAAGCGCAGCGCTTTAGTGTGCCGATGTGGTATCCGGATTACGACGGGTTCTATTGGGCTGATGGCCGCACCTTGGACGTTGAAGGCGGGGATTATCAATCCATCGAAACGCTGCGCATTGCCGATAAAGCCGCGCGCCGTATCCGCCTGCTGGCTATCAGCAAGATTGGAAATCGTGCGCTGAACAGTACGCCGGGCAGTATTGAGGCCAATCAGTCACTGTTCATGAAGCCGCTGCGTGAGATGTCCACCGCAGTAAACATTAACGGTGTGCAATTCCCTGGCGAAGTGAAACCGCCGCAGGATGGGGATGTGACCATTGTCTGGAAGAGTAAAAAGACGGTGGAGATTTACATTGTTGTGCGCACGTATGAAGTGCCGCTGCAGATCACTATCAACCTGATGATGGATGCCAGCCTGGAGGCTACCGCATGAGCAAACGTATTTCCGGTCAGTCGTTTGACAGCTATCTGGACGGCGATCTTATCCATATCGAGAAAATTTCTCTCGATATCACGGATAACACCGCTGCAGCGCAGACCCGTGGTGTGCCTGATGGCTTCACTGATGGCGACGTGGCGGCGGAAGGTGAAATTGAAGTCAGCACTAAGGTGCTGCAGGTGCTGACGGCAAAAGCCCGCGCGGCCGGTTCGTGGCGCGGTATTGCGCCGGTTGATTTCCTCTTTTACGCCAAAGCTGGCAGTGAGGAAATCAAGGTGGAAACGTTCGGCAATAAGCTGCAGCTGTCCAATCTGCTGGATATCGATCCGAAGGGCGGCAGCGTCACCACGCACAAAATTAAGTATTTCGTGACCAGTCCGAAATTCGTGAATATCAACGGCGTCCCGTATCTGGAAGCGGAAGCCACTGAAAACCTGATCGGTTAAGGGGCAGGGATGCAGGAACATGAAAAGAGCCTTTACACCCTTATTGCTATCGGCCTGATGGTCGCACTCGGGAAACTATTGACCAGCGATGACGTTATTACGCCGCGCTTGTTCTTTGGTCGCCTGATCCTGGGTGGTCTGGTCTCGACGGCCGCGGGCGCTGTGCTGTTTCAGATACCCGATGCCAGCCCTTTAGCGGTTAACAGCTTAGGTACGATTCTGGCTATTGCCGGTTATCAGTCCGTAGAAATTTATCTCCGCCGCAGGGCGGCAGGAAAGAAAGGGAGCGGTGAAAATGACGTTAAGTGAAAAACAGCAGCTGTTTACGGTAATGATTGGCAATTTGATCCACTGGGCGGAAGAAAAAGGCTATCGCCTGACATTTGGTGAAGCCTACCGAACGCCGGAGCAGGCCGCGCTGAATGCGAAAAAGGGCAGCGGTATTTCGAACAGCCTGCACACCCAGCGTCTGGCCGTCGACTTCAATCTGTTCATTAACGGCCAGTATATGACCCGCACCGAGGATTACCGGCCATTGGGTGAATACTGGGAGTCAATCGGCGGCAGCTGGGGCGGGCGCTTTAAATCCAACCCTGACGGCAATCACTTTAGCCTGGAACATAACGGGGTGCGCTGATGAACCGTGTGGCCGTGCTCGCTGCAATCCTCTGCGTGCTGGCGTTTGCCTGTGGCTGGAAGGTGGCCACCTGGCACCGTGACAGTATCGATCTGGCCATTAGCAAGACGGCCACCGCCACCGGCAAGCAGCTGGCGGACGCGGCCAGCGATTCCGGGCGAAAACTGGAAAACCAGCTGGAGGCTTTGAAAAATGCGCCACCGCGTGAAATTCGCACCGAAGTGGTTAAGCCGGTATTTACTAACGTTTGTCTGTCTGCTGAGTTTGTCAGCATGTACAACGACGCCGCCGCCAGTACCGAACGTGCGTTATCAGGAAAACCTGAAAACTAAGTGCACCGCGCAGCTGCCTCGCCTGACCGGAACCACGGGGCGTGACGCTGCAGAGCTGTTAATTATTTATCTGGATATATACGGGCAGTGTGCTGCGCGTCATAACCAGTTAGTCGATGAAATTAATCTACGAGAGAATTTATTAAATGGAAAAAATTAAACTGGCTGTTTGTGGTGTGGATATTGTCTTTGAACCGAACCAGACCGCCTACAACAAATTTATTAACGAAATGGCGATGGATAACAAAGTATCGCCTGCGCATAACTACCTTAATCGTATTGTTGCGGCAGAAAGTAAAGAAGCACTGGCGGAAATTTTAAAACGTCCGGGCGCTGCACTTCAGCTTGCTGTAAAGGTAAATGAGATTTACGCGCCTGAACTGGAAATTGAAGTAAAAAACTAAGTAAGCGGGTTCGTGGAATTGAAGGTAACGGACTCGAACAATATTTAATTTTGCGTCGCCATTATTTACCGCAGGGTGAAAATTCTGTTGATGATATAGCCGCCGCTATCTGGCTGGATAATCGTTATTGGGAAAATATGTCTATTGCCATAGCCAACGGAATTAATACCGCATTTAAAGGTACTGTATGAAACAGTTAGATTTTACATTAAGCCTGATTGACAAATTATCGCGTCCTTTAAAACAGGTGCAGGGTAATGTCACGGGCTTTGCTGAAAAATCCAATGCGGCATTTAAGCAGATTGGCGGCGGTGTGCTGGGGCTGGTCGGTGTCGGTATGGCCATTAAGGGCGCGCTGTCGCCTGCCATCGAAATGTTTGATGCGATCAGCGATGCATCGGCAAAAGGCATTGATGATGGTGCGCTGAAAACGGTGCAGCGTGATGCCCTGGCATTCAGCACGACCTACGGCTCCAGCGCGGTAGCGTTTGTTCAGTCCACGGAAAGTATAAACGCGTCGATCGCAGGCCTGACGGGGCAGGAGCTGCCGAAAGTGACGAAAGTCGCCAATACCCTGGCCTTTGCTCTTAAATCGACTGCCGCCGATACGGCGGAGTTTATGGGGCAGATGTTTGGCAACTTCTCCGCCGATGCGGAACGCCTGGGCAAAGTCCAGTTTGCGGAACAACTGGCGGGCAAGATGGTGTATATGCGCAAAACCTTTGGCGCGGAAATGTCCACTATCAAAGATTTGATGGAAGGCGCGCGCGGCGTGGGTACTAACTACGGCGTCGGGCTGGATGAACAGCTGGCCGTGCTGGGGCAGCTAAACAGGACGCTGGGAACGGAAGCCAGCAGCGCATACGAGGGCTTTATGACTGGCGCGCTCGATGGCGCTAAAAAGCTGGGGCTGTCGTTCACGGACTCCACCGGCAAAATGCTGTCCATGCCTGAAATGCTGATCAAGCTGCAGGGCAAATACGGCAAGAGCCTGGAAGGAAACCTGAAAGCACAGGCGGAGCTTGATGCCGCGTTTGGCGATAGTTCGGCGGTGGTTAAGCATCTATATGGCAATGTGGCCGTGCTGCAGCGGAATATCACGGAACTGGGCGGCGCTGATGGGCTGAAACGTACCCAGGAAATGGCCAGCAAGATGGTGAAGCCGTGGGATCGCTTTGTGGCCATCCTGACCGCGATTAAAACCGTGATTGGCCTGACGCTGATCCCGGTGCTTTATCCGGTGCTGAACCGCCTGGCGGATATGGGGCAGACGTTCGCCCGCTAGATGCAGATGTTTCCCAACATTGCCCGTGTGGTGGGGTTCGCCGCAATGGCATTGCTGAGCTTTGCCGCAGTCGGGGCAACGGTAAACATTGTCATGGGAGTGTCCAAGTTCATCATGCTGGGGCTGGCAGGTGTCTGGCGTATGTTGTCGTCAGTCACGCTGATTTATACCGCTGTTCTCTGGACGGCGCAAAAAGCCGTTATTGTCTGGAATGCCTCATTAGCCGCGCTGCGTGGTGTGCTGCTTGCCGTGCGAATGGCGGCGATGATGTCCGGCATTGCGATCAACTTCATGAGCTGGCCTATTTTGCTGGTTATTGGTGCCATCGCGGCGCTGGCGGCAGGTGTTTATCTGCTGGTTAAGCATTGGGATACTGCCTGGAAATTTATCACTAATGGCTGGAATAACTTTGTTGCGATGCTGACCGGCTTTTCACCTGTTCAGGCATTAAGCGGAATGGCCAGCGGTATTGTGTCGTTATTCGACAATGTCTGGCAGACCATTAAAGGCGGTTTTCTGCAATCGTGGAACTGGATTGTTGAAAAACTAAATAAAATTCCCGGCGTGAATATTTCAACGGCAGGCGATAACGCCTCACCGTTAACTAATACGCTTTCAACGGGCAGTGATTTAAAAGGCATTGAACCGGGTGGAATCAATAAAACAATCAGCAGTAATTCAAAAGCGGTGACGGATAACAGCCGCAAAATCGGGGAAGTGCATTTCCATACTAAAGAGGCAATGACGCCGGGACAACTAATGGAATGGCAGGAGCTGAATTAATGAGTGAATTACTTTATATCGATCTGCTTATTGAAAACGGTGATTTTGTTCTTAATGCCGGTAATGAACCGGAATTGTGCAACAACCGAAAAAGCATTGGGCAGGATATTGTTCATTCCATTCTGGAAAGCGGTCTGGTGACGCAATTAATTGCGGAACGAAGCCCGACGATGCGCGCGGATATTTTTACCCAGCTGGAATTACTGATTGAAAGTGATGAACGCATTGTGCCGGGAACGGCGGCGATTAGTGAAGAAAGCCAGGCGCGGCTTTGGGTAACGGCCAGTACTTACGATTTTGGCAGCATTTCTTCACGGGTGGATTTATGACGGAAAAGCCGCAGGTAGATTTTGAAGAGGTTCTGAAAACCAGCGGAATGCCGGTGACGGAAGATGAAGTGAAAGCCCGCTTTAATGCCATCGTGGCCGATGAAGGGATGGTAACGAATACATCCCGCATGTCACCTTTCTGGCGTTTGATTACCGCGATTGTGACGGCACCAGTGATGTGGCTGAAAGATGCTCTGGTGGCGGTGGTGCTGACGAATATGTTTGTTGCCACGGCAGGCGGCGCGCTGCTGCGTTTGCTGGCCTGGGCGGTGAACGTGACGGCAAAGCCCGCCAGCGCGGCCGAAGGTGTGATCCGCTTTATCAAGTCCGACGCCAAAACGGCGACAACGGTCAAGGCCGGGACGCTGGTGCAGACAGAGCGAATTAACGGGAAAGTGTACGTGCTGGCCACGGTGGCCGATGTCGTGATCCCGGCTGGCACGGCCAGCGCGCTAATCGCTGTGCAGGCGACGGAAACCGGGGGCGCGTGTAACTTAGCGCCGGGGTATTACCGCATTCTGCCGGTGGCCGTTGATGGTATCAGCCAGGTGGCGAGTGAAGAGGACTGGCTGACAAAGCCGGGCGCAGACGAGGAAAGCGACGACGAATTACGCGAGCGCTGCCGCAATCAGTTTAACCTGGTAGGGAATTACCACACTGACGCGGTTTACCGGTCAATGATTGCCGCCGTTACTGCGCTAAGTATCGATCGCATTTTCTTTGAGCATGATGCCCCGCGCGGCGCGGGAACGGCCAATGCTTATCTGCTGCTAGATTCGGGCGTGGCATCTACGCCGTTCATTGACTCGGTAAATGACTATATCAACGCGCAGGGCAATCATGGCCACGGTGACGACCTGCAGTGTTTTGCCATGCCGGAAACCAGTCACGATCTGGCGGTGACGGTTTATGTGGCCAGCATTAGCAATATGACGGCGGAGGACGCTGCAGCGCTAAAAACGGGGGTGGAAAACCTGATCCGCTGTGCATTCAGGGAAAACACGGATTTTGATGTGAAAAAAACGTGGCCATATTCGCGGTTTTCTTTCTCGCAGCTGGGGCGCGAGATTCACCGGCAGTTTCCGCAGACGGATTCCGTTGAATTTTCGCTGAAAGATATTACCAGCGGGCTGAATGTACCGCGCCTTGCGTCGCTGTCGGTGGAGCTGGCCAATGACTGATTTTCTGAAAAAAATGGCCGGGATGGCGCTGCCGTTCTGGATGAGTAAAGGCGAGCCGGGCAAGCTGCTGGCTGTCATGCGCCGATTCTGGGCGGAGGTGTACGGCTGGATCACCTGGCCGGTTAATCAGTTTGATCCGCTGGTCTGCCCGGAACCACTTCTGAACCTGCTGGCCTATGACCGTGATATTACCCGGTTTGATAGTGAGCCGCTGGAGCTGTTCCGCAAGCGCGTGGCCTACGCCTTTATTAATGCGAGTGATGCCGGTTCCGTCGCTGGATTTATCGCGATATTTGAACGGCTGGGCATTGGTAAGGTTGAATTACTGGAACGGCAGGACGGACAGGATTGGGATGTCATTATTGCCCGCGTCACGGATAGCCAGATTGCAGATAATAGCGATCTGCTTCTGGAAATTATCCGCAAATATGGCCGTACATGTCGCCGTTATCGGTTCGAAGTTATAACGTCAAAGGCATTAAAAATTGGTGTTGGCTGGTATCAGGGGGATTATATTTGTTACCCCGCCAGCCTCAACGATATTAATAATAAATCAAGCGAAGTATACAGCGCGAAAGTTTAGGGGTTTTTATGTCACAGGTTGCTATTACAAAGGCATTTCAGGACTGGAAAGCGCAGCAGGCAATTAATAATACCCCTGTCACGCTGGATGAATTTGTTTTTGCTTATATTCCGGGGCTGGATTATGACAAGCCGATTGATGTGAATGAAACACTGCCCGCTGCTGATAAAATTGTTCATCGGCAGGAGGTCAGTAAATCCGGCGTCGTTAATGATAATGCAGTTATTTATTCGGTCACTATCGGCGCAGATATTGGCGATTTCGATTTTAACTGGATTGGCCTGATTAATCGTGAATCGGGCGTACTGGCCATGGTGATTCATGCGCCAACGCAGCGAAAAATTCAGAATGCTGGCGGGCAGCAGGGTAATGTGCTGGTGCGTTCCATGCTGATGGAATACAGCGGCGCGAAAACGGCGACGGCCATCACGACGCCAGCAGAGACATGGCAGATTGATTTCACTTCCCGCCTGGCTGGAATGGATGAACGCCAGCGCCTTGAAAATATCGATCTTTACGGCGATGCGGCATTTTTTGGTGATGGCTGGCTGGTCGCGCAGCGGGATGGCCAGTTTTATGTCACTAAGGGCGCGGGCTATGTGGCTGGCTTGCGAGCGGATCTGCCTGGTGATGCAAATATTGATGTGCAGACGCCTGCAAAAGTCTGGCTGGATGTGTGCTGGACTGGAACGCTGACCAGCGTCTGGGGTGTTCAATGCAAAATTACGATTGCGGATGAACTGACGGATTACGAGGAAAACGGCCAGAATCACTATGTATTCGCGCTGGCCAGTATCGACGCAGACGGCAATATTACTGACCTGCGCCCGAAGGGGCTGAATGATGATCTGGGGCTGGGTGAGTTGGCTGCTATGGGGGTGAATGATGTTTTGCCTGTTGGTATTCCGCAGCCCTGGCCGACTGATACACCGCCAGAAAAGTGGGCGTTGATGCAGGGGCAGGAGTTTGATCCGCTGGTGTATCCATTGCTCGGCATTGCCTATCCTGACGGCATCATCCCGGATATGCGCAATCAGACTATCAAAGGTCGCCCGGATGGGCGCGAGGTGCTGTCCTACGAGGAGGACGGCATTAAGGCCCACGGCCACGATGCTCAAGTGGCAGACACTGATTTAGGCGCGAAATCCACGGATGCCTTTGATTATGGTGCGAAATCGACGGATGGCGGCGGGGATCACTATCACGCCGTGCTTCAGCAGGTCGTCAGCCAGACATCAAACACCAAAGCGGTTTCAGGCGGCAGTACGGGGTCATGGAATAGCGGTTTGCCTACATCAACAAATGGCTGGCACGCGCATTCAGTTTATATCGGTGCACATGCGCATTCAGTTTATATCGGGCCGCACGGGCATGCTGTCAGTATTGAGCAAACGGGCAATGCAGAAAACACCGTTAAAAACATCGCATTTAATTACATAGTGAGGCTGGCATAATGTCATTTAAAATGAGCGCTAAAGCGCAATTAATTAAAGTATTTAATCTGCGCGCGGATACCAAAGAGTTTATTGGTGCAAGTGACGCCTATATTCAACCGTTCACGGGATTACCCGCGAATTCTACCGATATTGAACCGCCAGAGTGTCCGGATGGTAGCGTGGCAATTTTTGATTCAGGTAAAAAAGAATGGAGTATCCAGGAAAATCACCGGGGGGAAATGGTATATAACACCGAAACCGGGAAGCCTGTTTTTATTGATAAGCCCGGAGCACTTCCAGAAAATACAACCGATATTCCTAAGCCCGGTGAGTTTTATGTGTGGAACGGTAAAAAATGGGTGCTGGATGAAAAAGCATCCCATGAAGCCGCTGTTTCTGCTGCCGAAGAGCAAAAAGAATATTTAATCAATGCCGCACAGCAATCCATTTCTGTTTTGCAAACAAAACTTTTAATGGGGCGTGTATTAACCGATGAAGAAAAACAAAAAGTGAATGGCACGCTTGATTATATTGATGCGGTGACTGCGATTATTACGGATTCAGCGCCGGATATCACCTGGCCGGAGATTGGCGACTATGTGGCGTGAAGCGCGTCTGGCATTTTCTGATTCGCTGGCTGCGGTTAACTGCTCAATTATCCCGGCGCACCCGTGGGTTTATGGGCTGGGGCAGCAGACGGAGAACGGTGCCTATCTAAGCCCGGTGAATGCCGTGGCTTATCTTGCCGAAAAGGCGGCAGGTATTGGCGGAGCTGCTGACGTGGTGATCATGATGGTGGCCAGCCAGTCGCATGACAACTTTATGAGCAGTCTCACGCAGCTGGTTGATGTATTTCCTGCCCCAGCCTTTACGCAGGTGAAACGCCTGGCGCAATCCGCCGCGCTGCTGGCCAGTGAAAAAATGCAGATCCCTGCCGGGTCTGGCGGCGGTCTGCCGGTAGCCATGCCGCTATCGGTTCCAACAAATCGGGCGGCGCTGGCCGCTGCGGCGGTGAAAAAAGCACAAGAAGATGCGGCGCTGCCGGTTGATATGGATGCACTGGCAAAGCAGCTTGATGATTTTGTGCAACTGCGTACCGGGTTAATGCAGGAGATTGCCAGCGGTCTGGATGACCTGAAAACAAAATCAGCCAGGGTGTGGGTATTTACGGCCAGCGGGGATCTGGCCACAAGTCTGCTGGCACTGGTGAAAGATATTCCGCTGCCATCTGCCGTTCACACTGCAGCCATGATGCTGGTCGGGGATAACCTCGACGGGATAAAAGGAATGATTCATGACCTCGATCACAACGCTGGCGCTTAATGGTGAAGCTATCCCGCTGAAAAATATGCGCGTCACGCTGACACAGCAATTTCAGGATAAAGACCAGAGCGGCCAGACCAGTGCCACGACGAAGTCAGAGCAGGGCGTAAAAGGCAAAGAGCTGCGAGTGTCGGGGGAAATTCCGTTCAAGTCTCCTGATGTGCTTAAGCGTGTATTTGAGCTGGCGACAGCCACCGATAGCAGCGGCCAGCGGCAAAAATATCGTGTAGCCCATGAAATGGCGCGGGCGGTTAATTTCCGTGAGGCAACATTTACGGGATCGCTCGATGCACCCCAGCAGGATGGGAAAATGGCCTGGCTGGTGACATTTACGCTGACTGAACATATCAGCGTCCAGGAAAAACGAGAGGCAAGGGCAGACAGCAAAACTACTGCCAAAAAACAGACTGCTGGCGGAGCGGGAACAGGGGGCGGACAGGATGCCGCCGAGGATGAAGAGAAAATGACGTGGTTTGAACGCAAGGTGCTTAAGCCGGTCAATGATGCGCTGGAGTAAGCATGAAACCCGTTAAACGTCTTTATCTATCCAGTGATGAAGTCCATATTGCCGATGCAAAACTGGTGCTGGAGCTGAACAGCTGCGGCCGCGGGTTTATCACGGCGCAGACGAATCAGGACTACACCGGCAGGCTGGTGCGCCTCGATGTGGGTTACACCGATCTGATCCTGCGCTGGTTCACCGGCTATGTTGAGCGCTCGCAACCGGCAGAAAACGGCTTTCAGCGTCTGTTTGTTCGTGAGCTGGTCGGCGTCTTTGAAAAGTCGTGGCCATGTTCGTTTCAACATCCGACGCTGCGCAAAGTGGCCAGCTGGCTGGAAGAGAACAGCGGCATTACGGTAACTGTGCCGGATGCGGAATATTCAGATAAACCGATCCCCCACTTTACCCACAGCGGCACCGGCTACCAGCTTTTAAGCAATCTGGGCAAAGCCTTTGGTATCACGGATTACATCTGGTATCAGCTGCCGGATGGCGGTTTGTATGTTGGTGGCGCGGAGTTGTCATTATTCGCCGGTAAAGCCGTGGATATTCCGGCAGAGTTCAGCCAGGGCGCGGCCGGTGGCAATACCATGACACTGCCGGTTGTTCAGAGTCTGCGGCCGGGCGTGGAAATGAACGGCGAACGCGTGACGCGTATCCAGCTGAATAACGACACGATGGATGTTACCTGGACGCCGCGCAACAAAGCCACGGGGGAACCGCTGCAAAAAAGCCCGCTGCAGCGCCAGGTTGAAAATCAGTACCCGGAGCTGGCTGCAGGTCTGCACCTGCCGAAATTCGCCAGGGTGCTGGCACCAACGGAAGCGGTAAGCAGTGGTAATTTTGCCGATCCGTTCCGCCCGCGCTATGCGGTAAATGTGCAGCTGCTTGACGCAGACGGCAACCCGGATAAACGGACGCCAGTTTATAACGCCGTGCCGCTGCCAGTGCCGATGGCCGGTAATGATTCGGGTATGTATCAGTTTCCGCCAGAAGGGACGCTGGTTGAAGTGGGATTTACCGGAGGCCGGGCAGATAAGCCGTTTATCCGCCAGACCATGCCGGAAGGGAACAGCCTGCCGGATGTGAAACCGGGGGAGCAGCTGCAGCAGCAGCGCGCGGAAGTATCGCAGCGTGTCACGCAGGCGGGTGATTGGGTACGACAGACTGACCAGGCGATCATTGAAACTTCAATGGCCAGGAATATCAAAGCCGATACAGAATCGCGCGAGCTGGTAAGCCGTGACACCACAATCAAGGCGACGGACAAGACCACGGTTCTGGGTGCTGCCACGTTGATGGCTGGCGCTATTGTGCAAATCAGTACCGGCAATTACAGCCAGGCGGTGAAGGGAAACTGGCTGGCCAATGTCAGCGGCAATGCTGAAATGAAGATTGCCGGCGATCAGGCTGTGAATGTTGCCGGCAGTCTGACAGAGCAGATTGGGGCGATTCGCAAAAGCGTGGCGGCAGTGCAGCAGCAGATTATTGCGCCAGTGGTCTGGATTGGTTCCGGCAGCGTGAACATCGCCCAGCTGATGCTTGATACTCTGGATGTCGTGGCGCAGCTGGCAGAACAAACGGCCAGCCATACCCACAGCAATACAGGCGCGCCGGAGAACGCCAGCGCTATACGTGCAGCCAGTCAGAAGGCTGAACAGCTTAACGGCAAGTATTCGCCAGTCATTGGCCAGTAGTCCACGCCGTAAATGAAAGCCCGCGTAATGCGGGTTTTTTTATGCCCGCCATACAGCCCACAGAACGCAACCTGCCGCACTCACAAGCCAAAACAACGCAACGGGATACCTGAAATAGATCATGCGCACCGTGCTGCGCTGGCTGCGCCTGAGCGTGACAAAATAAATCTTTCCACGACGAAAACGGCGCTACACCGCACCCGCCTGCGGTTTTTGGATCGTAAAAATTTTTCAGTGGGATTTTTCTTCAAAACATATCGCCAGCCCGCGCCAGTGTTGGCGGCTTCACAGAGAACCGAAACTGAAAAGATTGAAAAGAATTTCAGTAATTTTCAGTTTGAAGGATCTGTGGAGGATCTAAGAAAAACATCAAGTTAATGAAATTTAAGGGGAAAATATATTTTACGTGCGTTTAGTAAGAGCAATCCCCGCTGGAGGGGGGGCGAAAGAAAACCTCCTGATTCTAGGAGTGGAGTGGGCTTTAGGGCCGTTTCCGGATTTTTAGGAACTGAAATAA
>NZ_JANEWH010000009.1:0-71766 GCF_028069715.1 Kluyvera sp. Awk 3
AGAAAAACATGGAAAACTGGGGGGCCATTTCGCTGGATATGACTCAGGCCTACAGCACCCTGGCTGATGACAGTGAGCATCAGGGGCAATCGCTGCGCGTGCTGTACGCGAAATCACTCAATCCGCTTGGTACCAACCTGCAACTGCTGGGATACCGCTACTCGACCTCCTCGTTTTATACGCTGGATGAAACGACGTGGAAAAGGATGTCGGGTTATGACGGCAATCGGGAAGACGATGGCGATACAACCAACGGGTCTGATTACTACAACCTTTACTACACCAAACGCGGCAAGGTGCAGCTGAATATCTCCCAGCAGCTAGGCCGCTACGGTTCCTTTTTCATTACCGCGAGCAAGCAAAGCTACTGGCATACCGATGAAACTAACTCGCTGCTGCAGGTGGGGTATAGCGATACCGTCGGTGGCATCTCATGGAGCGTATCGTACAACGACAGCCAATCGCCTGGGGAGGCGGAGAGCGATCAGATTCTGTCGCTGAACATGTCCTTGCCGCTGACGCAGTGGCTGAGCCATGGCGATGATCTCACGCGCTCGCCGCATAACGCCTACGCCACCTTTAGCGCCAGCAGCGACAAACAGCATAACGTGACGGAAAACATGGGGATTAACGGTACGTTGCTGGATGAAAACAACCTCAGTTATAGCGTTCAACAGGGCATGCAAAATCACGGTGGCGGCGAGAGCGGTGCGGCCAGCATGGAGTATGACGGCAGCCGCGGCGACGCGAGCGTGGGTTACAACATGAATGATAACGGCAACTACCAGCAGGTGAACTACGGCCTGAACGGCGGGCTGGTGGTGCATTCTCACGGCGTGACCCTCAGCCAGCCGCTGGGAAGCACCAATATCCTGGTGGCAGTGCCGGGCGCGGCGGATGTCGGTATTGAAGAGGAGTCCGGTATTCATACCGACGGTCATGGCTATGCCGTGGTTCCTTATGCCACGACCTATCGACAAAACCGGATGGCGCTCGACGTGAACACTCTGGCGAATGATGTCGATATCGATGATTCGGTGACCAATGTCGTGCCTACCGAAGGCGCGTTAGCGGTGGCTCGCTTTCAAGCGCGGGTAGGGCAGCGCGCGTTGCTGACCGTGCGCTATCACGGCAAGGCTGTGCCGTTTGGCGCGACGGCAACGACCGAGGGCATTGACGCCATTGTCGGCGACGATGGCGAGGTGTATCTGCCCGGGCTGGCGAATCAGGGCGCGCTGCAGCTTCAGTGGGGGAAACAGGCGAATCAGCGCTGTGAAGCGCATTACCAACTGCCAGCGGCCTCACAGGCGCTGGTCCGACAAACCGTGGAATGTAACTAAATGAAAGTACGCGTGTTATTACTCCTGCTGGCCGGTGTGCTGCTGGCGCAGCATGCGTTGGCCGACGTCTGTAAAAACGTGAACGGCTCGCCTTCCAGCGTGGATTACGACCTGACGACAACGCTGACTGCCGCGCAGAACCAGGCGGGCAAGACCGTGCAGCTGGCGAGAAGCCAGGAAGTTAACGTGCAGGCGGTATGTCCCGCGGGATCGGCTCCCTATAATCACACCTATCGTTCCTATGTCTCGCCTTATCCCGTCGTGGAAACCGACGGGCGCTGGCAATACTTAAAGCTCGACCCGGATTATCTGGAAGGCGCCATGCAGATTCAGGATTCGGCGGTGGGTAATTTCTACCCGCCTGTTAACTATTACATGATGGGGACTGACGGTAACGTCAACACCGGCACGCCATTCTATATTCGCGATTCCAACCTTATTTTCCAGTTGAAGGTTGTGAAGCCTTTCGTGGGATCCGTCGTCATCTCACCCAAGACGATGTTCAGCGTCTACGTAACAACCAACAACAGCGATCCTCTTACTGACGTGGTTTACAACATTGTCTACAGCGGCAGCATCACCGTGCCGCAAAGCTGCGAAATCAATGCCGGACAAACCATTGTTGTCGACTTTGGTTCGCTGTATAGCGGCAATTTTACGCATACGGGAGAGAAACCGCCGGGCGTGAGGACGCGCAGCTTTAACGTCCCGGTTAAGTGCAACGGCGTGGATTCGACGGTCAACATGAGCATGCGCGTGATGGCGACCGCCGACAGCCATTTTCCCCAGGCGATCGCCTCAAGCAACCCCGATGTCGGCGTGGTGGTGGAAACCCGCGACGGCAATGTGCTCACGCCTGATGACGCCAGCAGTCGCGACCCTTTTGTCACGGATGACAGCGGACGGGCGAATATCGCTCTGCAAGCTTATCCGGTGAGTACAACCGGAAACGTGCCGGCGGAAGGGGCCTTCACGGCGCTGGCTAACCTACGGGTGGATTTCGATTAAATGGACAAACGCCTGTATCTCTTTGCTGCGCTGGCGCTGGCGCCTTTATGCCGGGCTGATGATTCGGGCTACAACCTCGAATTTACCGGCACTATCGTGGCGCAAACCTGCGATGTTGATATCTCCAGCCTGAGCCAGAGTATCGATCTCGGGCAATTTTCGGTGGACGACTTTCCGTCCGCCGGAACGACGACAAAGTTTAAGCCTTTCAACATTAACCTGAAAAACTGCTCACGAGAGATCAGCGGTACCAGAATCTGGTTTACCGGCCAGGCCGACAGTGACAATCCGTCGCTGCTGGCGCTGACCGACACCGGAATGGGCAACGAAAATATGCTGGCCAGCGGCGTGGGCGTTGAAATCCTCGATGAAAACCAGAATGACGTCAGCATCAACAACAGCGACTCGGCGGTTTATCCGCTTAAAGCGGGGCGAAACACGCTCTCGTTTTACATCCGCTACAAATCCACTCAGCCCGTCGTGACCTCAGGTAATGCGACGGCGGTGATGTATTTCGATCTTCAGTATGAATAAGGGGCGGCAGTGAAAATTCATCTTTGCGCCGCTTGCGGCATTGCGTTGAGTCTGGCGGCGTTCGCGACGCTGGCCCACGATGGACGTGTCTACGTCACTGGCACTATCACCAATAACACCTGCACGCTTTCGCCAGATTCACAGAATATGACCGTGGCGATGGGCGACGTCTCTAACCGCCAGTTTTTGCATCCTGGCGAGGGGGCCGCCTGGCAGTCGTTTGCTATCGATCTGTTGAACTGTGGTTCAACCGCCAGCGGTGTTTCGGTGAGCTTTAGCGGCAGTGAGGATGAGAGCAATCACAATCTGTTGGCGCTGACGCCCGAAGAGGGCAATGCCACCGGCGTGGGGATCGCGCTGTATGACACAAACAAAAATGCCATCCCGCTGGGCGCTGACAGTGCGACGATGCCGCTGAACGGCGGGCAGGCGTCCGTACATTTACAGTTTTATGCGCGTTATGTGGCGGATGGCGGCACGGTCGCATCCGGCACGGCAAACGCTTCGGCGACGTTTAAGCTGACCTATGAATAAGTTGATTCTTCGCCTGGCGACAATCGGGTTATTGCTGTCGCTCTCTCCGGCACGGGCTGGCGTGGTGATTGGCGGCACGCGGTTTATTTATCCGGCTGGCGCCTCATCGCTCAGCGTACCGCTGCGCAATACCTCTGCCACAAGCTGGCTGATCAATAACCATATTCAGTCTGCCGTACGTTGGCCTGGCGCCGACCCGACCCCTGTCGCTTCACCGCCGTTTATCGTCACGCCGCCGCTCTTCCTGCTTGCCGCAGGCCAGGAGAATACGCTGCGTCTGGTATACAGCGGCGGCTCGTTGCCGAACGACAGAGAGAGCCTTTTTACGCTCAGTATTGCCGCGATCCCTTCCGGGAAACCGAGTGCCAACAGCGTGCAGATGGCTTTTCGTTCGGCCATGAAACTGCTTTATCGCCCCTCCGGGCTGAGCGGCGACCCGCAGCAGGCGTACCGGCAACTGCGCTGGAGCCTGGCCCCGGACGGCCTTTCGGTGCATAACCCAACGCCTTATTACATCACCCTTTTTTTACTGAACATTGACGGTAGCGCGAGGGATGGAGCGGGCGTCGTCGCCCCTTTTTCCACCCGGCGTCTGCGCGGATGCCAGAAGGCGGCGCGCTGCGCGATTCGTTGGCAAAGCATTAATGATGATGGCCGGGTGATGCCGCCGGTGGTCTTTAACGCCGTTGAAAATCGCTAATTTTTCCCCTTTAGAGAATGAGGACTCTCGTATGTTACATCCTGTTTTAGCACGCCGTTCATGGGCGGCGCTGGCATTGTTCAGCGCCATCTCGCTTCCCGCGATGGCGACCGATAACGCGCAGATTGGCCCAGAGGCCGAAGCCTATATTGCCAGCCATCCTGACAAAGTCGGGCAGGCGGTTGCGACGTATCTGGCGAATCATCCCGAGTTTTTAGTGGCGGCTAGCGAAACCCTGCATCAGCGCCAGCAAATTGCCCAGCAGCAGGCTTACGTGCAGCTGGCGTCGCAGTATCGTGCCGATTTGCTGAGCGATAGCAGCCCTTCCGTCGGCCCTGCCGATGCGAAAGCCGCCGTGGTCATGTTCTTCGATTACCAGTGCTCGTGGTGCAGCAAAATGGCGCCGGAAGTCGAAAATCTGGTCAAAGCGAACCCCGATACGCGCTTTATTTTTAAAGAGTTTCCGATTTTTGCCTCTCGCTGGCCGGCATCCGGACTGGCGGCGCGCGTCGGCGAGCAGGTCTGGCTGACCCACGGCGGCGCGAAGTATCTCGACTGGCACAATGCTCTGTACGCGACGGGTAAAGTGGAAGGCGCGCTGACGGACAAGGATATTTATTCTCTGGCGCATCACTATCTGAATGACGCGCAAATTGCGGCGGTGAATAGCGCGCAAAGCAGCGGCCGTATTCATGATGCGTTGATGCTCAATCAGGCGCTGGCGCAGCATATGGACTTCACCGGCACGCCAGCCTTTGTGGTGATGCCGCAGGCGGCCAATGCCGATAGCAAACGGATCTCTGTCGTTCCCGGCAGCACATCGCAGGATGCATTACAGATGGCGATCCTGAAAGCAAAAGGGTAATGCGCTGATGGCGAGGTTCACGGAATGAGAAATCGGGTAGGCGGCACGGTGCTTATTTTGCTATTGCCGTGGGCATGTACCACAGGCGCGGCCGCAATTGGCAATATTGTCTTTTCCGGCAGCGTGGTGGAAATGGGCTGCTGGAATGAGACGGATGCGCTTGAGATTCTTTGTCATCGTCACGATAGCGTTGAGCGTCACGTCATTGTGGAGAATCTGACCACGCCGATCGCGCAGCCGTACGCATCGGTCGAAACCCATTATCTCGATGAAGACAAGCAACTGACGCTGTTGCGCATTGTCTATGATTAACTTTTGCAACGCTGAATACTTCGGTATGTCCGGTTTTCTTTTGATTATATTTCGTTAAAAACGAATTGTTGAGCAATAATAATCTTATTTTTTCGAGCAGTTAAGGGGTTTAGAATGGTTTAAACGAGTTATTGACGGAACAGAGAGAGTAAAAGTGAAGCATCTTCAGCGTTTCTTTAGCAACGATGCCTCTGGGGGCATTATCCTCATTATTGCTGCCGTACTGGCGATGCTGATGGCGAACATGGGATTCACCAGCGGCCTGTATCGGGCTTTTTTAGATACCCCGGTGCAGGTTCGCGTCGGCGCCCTTGAGATCAACAAAAACATGCTGCTGTGGATTAACGATGCCCTGATGGCGGTGTTTTTCCTGTTGATTGGCCTCGAGGTTAAACGCGAGATGATGCAGGGATCGTTAGCGACGCGTCGTCAGGCGGTTTTCCCTGTCGTGGCCGCGCTGGGCGGTATGGTTGTGCCCGCGCTGGTCTATCTGGCGTTTAACGCGCAGGATCCGGTGGCCAGCAGCGGCTGGGCGATTCCGGCGGCAACGGATATCGCTTTTGCACTTGGTGTGCTGGCGCTGCTCGGCAGCCGGGTTCCGGCATCGCTCAAGATCTTCCTGATGGCGCTGGCAATTATCGACGACCTGGGCGCTATTGTGATTATTGCGCTGTTCTACACCAGCGATTTATCGCTGCTGTCACTTGCCGTCGCGGCCGTTGCTATTGCGGCGCTGGCCGTCCTGAATCTGAGCGGCGTACGGCGCACCGGTATTTATATTTTGGTCGGCGTCATTTTGTGGACCGCGGTGCTGAAGTCGGGTGTGCATGCCACGCTGGCGGGCGTGATCGTGGGCTTCTTTATTCCGCTGCGCGAGCAGGACGGCAAGTCGCCAGCGAAACAGCTTGAGCACGTTTTACATCCGTGGGTGGCCTTTATGATCCTGCCGCTATTTGCCTTTGCGAATGCGGGCGTCTCGCTGCAAGGCGTGACGCTGGACGGGCTGACTTCGCTGCTGCCGCTGGGCATTATCGCCGGTCTGTTTATTGGCAAACCGCTGGGCATTAGCGTGTTCTGCTGGCTGGCGCTGAAGCTGAAGCTGGCAAAGCTGCCGGAAGGCACCAGCTTTGCGCAGATTATGGCCGTGGGTCTGCTGTGCGGGATTGGTTTTACGATGTCTATTTTTATCGCCAGCCTGGCCTTTGGCAGCGTCGATCCGTCGCTGATTAACTGGGCGAAGCTTGGCATTCTGATCGGCTCCGTCCTGTCAGCGGTGGTGGGATACAGCTTGCTACGTGCACGCTTAAAGCCGGTAGCGAAATGAGAATGAAAGGAGAGGGGAGCACAGGGCATGTCGCATATTAACTATAACCATCTTTACTACTTCTGGCATGTCTACAAGGAAGGTTCTGTCGTGGGCGCGGCGGAGGCGCTGTACCTCACGCCGCAGACCATTACCGGACAGATTAAGGCACTGGAAGAGCGCCTGCAGGGCAAGCTGTTTAAGCGTAAAGGGCGCGGCATTGAGCCGACGGAGCTCGGGGAACTGGTCTTCCGCTACGCGGACAAAATGTTCACCTTAAGCCAGGAGATGCTGGATATCGTGAACTACCGTAAGGAATCGAACCTGTTGTTCGACGTCGGCGTAGCCGATGCGCTGTCGAAACGGTTGGTCAGTGGCGTACTGGATGCCGCGGTGGTGGAAGGTGAGCAAATTCATCTGCGCTGTTTTGAGTCGACGCATGAAATGTTGCTTGAGCAGCTCAGTCAGCACAAGCTGGATATGATTATCTCTGACTGCCCGATCGACTCCACGCAGCAGGAAGGGCTGTTCTCGGTCAAAATCGGTGAGTGCAGCGTGAGCTTCTGGTGCACCAATCCGCCGCCGGAGAAACCTTTCCCGGCCTGTCTGGAAGAGCGGCGTTTGCTGATTCCGGGCCGCCGCTCCATGCTCGGACGTAAGCTGCTGAACTGGTTTAACGTGCAGGGGCTGAAGGTCGAGATACTCGGTGAGTTTGACGATGCGGCGCTGATGAAGGCCTTTGGCGCGGCGCATAACGCCATATTTGTCGCGCCGACGCTCTATGCCCACGACTTTTATGCCGACGACAGCATTGTGGAAATTGGCCGTATGGATAACGTGATGGAAGAGTATCACGCAATTTTTGCCGAACGCATGATTCAGCATCCATCGGTACAGCGCATCTGCCATAGCGACTATTCGGCGCTGTTTGCCGAACCGTCGAAGTAATCTTGTCGCCCGGCATGCCGGGCGACGTCAATCGCAGGCATAAAAAAACCCGCTTTACGCGGGTTTTTCTACAAAGCTGATAACAAGCGGGCGATTAAGCCAGTTTGTTGATCTGTGCAGTCAGGTTTGCTTTATGACGTGCAGCTTTGTTTTTGTGGATCAGACCTTTAGCAGCCTGACGGTCCACGATCGGTTGCATTTCGTTAAATGCTTTCAGTGCAGTAGCTTTGTCGCCAGCTTCGATAGCTGCGTATACTTTCTTGATGAAAGTACGCATCATAGAGCGACGGCTAGCGTTGTGTTTGCGAGCCTTTTCAGACTGAACGGCGCGCTTCTTAGCTGATTTGATATTAGCCAAGGCCAACTCCCAAATGTGTTCTATATGGACAATTCAAAGGCCGAGGAATATGCCCGTTTAGCCTTCTTTTGTCAATGGATTTGTGCAAATAAGCGCCGTTAATTTGACAACGCTGCATTACGTATTGATGGCGCAGGATTCTACCAGCTTGTCGCCGATGAATACAGTCTTTCCGGCACAAAAATCACGCGTCTCGACTATATTTTCTTGCCTTTTTAACGGATGCTGATGAAATCATTCCCTCTTTCCGTTACGAGGTGTAATCGCCGGTTAACCTTGACTGCTGTACAAGGTATACTCTGACGATTTTCACTCTTTTGAGCCAGACATGAAGCTGATACGCGGCATACATAATCTCAGTCAGGCCCCACATGGGTGCGTTCTGACCATTGGTAATTTCGACGGTGTGCATCGTGGGCATCAGGCGTTACTGCAAGGCTTACGTGCCGAGGGCAGAGCGCGCGGTTTGCCTGTGGTGGTGATGATTTTTGAACCGCAGCCGCTGGAGCTCTTCGCGGCTGACAAGGCCCCTGCGCGCTTGACGCGCCTGCGCGAAAAGCTGCGCTATCTGGCCGAGAGTGGAGTGGACTACGTCCTGTGCCTGCGTTTTGATCGCCGCTTTGCGGCGCTGACCGCGCAGGACTTTATCAGTGAGCTGCTGGTGAAGCGTCTGGGCGTGCATTTCCTTGCCGTGGGGGATGATTTCCGCTTTGGCGCTGGTCGTCAGGGGGATTTCTTGTTATTACAGAAGGCGGGCGCGGACTTCGGTTTCGACATCACCAGCACGCAAACCTTCTGCCATGGCGGAGTACGCATTAGCAGCACCGCGGTGCGCCAGGCATTGGCCGACGATAATCTCGAGCAGGCGGAACGTCTGCTGGGTCATCCTTTTATTATCTCCGGGCGTGTGGTGCACGGCGATGAACTGGGCCGCACAATCGGTTTCCCGACGGCGAATTTACCGCTGCGTCGTCAGGTTTCCCCTGTTAAAGGGGTTTATGCGGTGGAAGTGGCAGGGCTGGGCGACAAGCCGCTGCCGGGCGTGGCTAACATTGGCACGCGTCCAACGGTTGCGGGCATGCGCCAGCAGCTGGAGGTTCATTTGCTGGACGTTGCAATGGACCTGTACGGTCGCCATATAGATGTGATACTGCGTAAAAAGATACGCAACGAGCAGCGATTCGCGTCGCTTGATGAGCTTAAGGCTCAAATCGCACGCGATGTGCTAACGGCCCGGGAGCATTTTGGGCTATCAACACCGGCTTAATGCCTGAACACGTTTTAAATACGGAATCGATAATCTGATGAGTGACTATAAATCTACCCTGAATTTGCCGGAAACAGGGTTCCCGATGCGCGGCGATCTCGCCAAGCGTGAACCGGGGATGCTGGCGCGTTGGACCGATGATGACCTGTACGGCATCATTCGTGCAGCCAAAAAAGGCAAAAAAACCTTCATTCTGCATGATGGCCCTCCATATGCGAATGGCAGCATTCATATTGGTCACTCGGTTAACAAGATTCTGAAAGACATTATCGTGAAGTCCAAAGGACTTTCCGGTTACGACTCGCCGTACGTCCCGGGTTGGGACTGCCATGGCCTGCCGATCGAACTGAAGGTAGAGCAGGAATACGGTAAGCCAGGTGAGAAATTCACTGCGGCAGAATTCCGCGCCAAGTGCCGCGAATATGCCGCCACTCAGGTTGACGGCCAGCGTACCGACTTTATCCGTCTGGGCGTGCTGGGTGACTGGCAGAAGCCGTACCTGACCATGGACTTCAAAACCGAAGCCAACATCATTCGCGCGCTGGGTAAAATTGTCGCTAACGGCCACCTGCACAAAGGCGCGAAGCCGGTGCACTGGTGCGTTGACTGCCGTTCTGCGCTGGCGGAAGCGGAAGTTGAGTATTACGACAAAACCTCCCCGTCTATCGACGTCGCGTTCCACGCCGCCGATCAGGACGCGGTAAAAGCGAAATTTGGCGCGTCCAACGTGACTGGGCCTATCTCGCTGGTTATCTGGACCACCACGCCGTGGACTCTGCCAGCTAACCGCGCCATTTCCCTGGCGCCGGACTTCGATTATGCGCTGGTGCAGATCGACGGTCAGGCGGTGATTCTGGCGAGCGATCTGGTCGAAAGCGTGATGAAACGCATGGGCGCCGCTGACTACACCATCCTCGGTACCGTCAAAGGCGCTGAGCTGGAGCTGCTGCGCTTTACCCACCCGTTCATGGGCTTCGATGTGCCGGCTATCCTCGGCGATCACGTCACTCTGGATGCGGGTACCGGCGCGGTGCATACCGCCGGTGGCCACGGCCCGGACGACTACGTGATCAGCCAGAAATACGGCCTGGAAATCGCGAACCCGGTTGGCCCGGACGGCGCATACCTGGCGGGTACCTATCCGGAGCTGGACGGTGTGAACGTCTTTAAAGCCAACGACAAAATCGTTGCGCTGCTGACGGAGAAAGGCGCGCTGCTGCACGTCGAAAAAATGCAGCACAGCTATCCGTGCTGCTGGCGTCATAAGTCGCCGATCATCTTCCGTGCGACCCCGCAGTGGTTCGTCAGCATGGACCAGAAAGGCCTGCGCATTCAGTCTCTCAAAGAGATCGACCGCATTGAACAGGAAGGCCTGGCGAAAGAAGATCTGAGCGGCTGGATCCCAGCATGGGGTAAAGCGCGTATCGAATCCATGGTGGCTAACCGTCCTGACTGGTGTATCTCCCGTCAGCGTACCTGGGGCGTGCCGATGGCGCTGTTCGTGCATAAAGACACCGAAGAGCTGCATCCGCGCACTACCGAATTGATGGAAGCGGTGGCCAAATACGTTGAGAAAGATGGCATTCAGGCGTGGTGGGATCTCGACCCGCGTGAAATCCTCGGCGACGACGCAGACAACTACGTCAAAGTGCCGGATACGCTGGACGTATGGTTCGACTCCGGTTCAACCAGCTACTCCGTTGTTGACGCCCGTCCGGAATTCGGCGGTCACGCAGCGGATATGTACCTGGAAGGTTCCGACCAGCACCGCGGCTGGTTCATGTCCTCGCTGATGATCAGCGTCGCCATGAAAGGCAAAGCGCCATACCGTCAGGTACTGACCCACGGCTTCACCGTCGATGGTCAGGGCCGTAAGATGTCCAAATCTATCGGTAACACCGTTTCTCCGCAGGACGTGATGAACAAACTGGGCGCGGATATCCTGCGTCTGTGGGTGGCATCCACCGACTACACCGGCGAAATGGCGGTGTCTGACGAAATCCTGAAACGTGCTGCCGACAGCTATCGTCGTATCCGTAACACCGCGCGCTTCCTGCTGGCGAACCTCAACGGGTTCGATCCGAAGAAAGATATGGTGAAACCTGAAGAGATGGTCGTGCTGGATCGTTGGGCCGTCGCCTGTGCGCAGGCCGCTCAGGAAGATATCGTGAAAGCGTACGCTTCCTACGATTTCCACGAAGTGGTACAGCGTCTGATGCGCTTCTGCTCCGTTGAAATGGGCTCGTTCTACCTCGACATCATCAAGGACCGCCAGTACACCGCGAAAGCCGACAGCGTGGCGCGTCGTAGCTGCCAGACTGCGCTGTACCATATCGCAGAAGCACTGGTTCGCTGGATGGCGCCAATCATGTCCTTCACCGCCGATGAAATCTGGGGCTACCTGCCGGGCGACCGTGAGAAGTATGTCTTCACCGGCGAATGGTACGAAGGGCTGTTCGGTCTGGACAATGCCGAAGAGATGAACGACGACTTCTGGGAAGAGCTGCTGAAAGTTCGTGGCGAAGTGAACAAGGTTATCGAACAGGCGCGTGCTGACAAGAAAGTTGGTGGTTCCCTCGAAGCGGCAGTGACCCTGTACGCGGATGCGGAGCTGGCGGCCAAACTGACGGCGCTGGGTGACGAATTACGATTTGTCCTGTTGACCTCCGGGGCGACCGTTGCCGATTATGCAGCGGCGACCGCTGACGCTCAGCAGAGTGAACTGCTGAAAGGTCTGAAAGTCGCGCTGAATAAAGCCGAAGGTGAGAAGTGCCCGCGCTGCTGGCACTATACTCAGGATATCGGCAAGGTGGCGGAGCACGCAGATATCTGCGGACGCTGTGTGAGCAACGTGGCCGGTGACGGCGAAAAACGTAAGTTTGCCTGATGAGTAAATCGATTTGTGCAACAGGGCTGCGCTGGCTGTGGCTGGTCGTCGCCGTGCTGATTATCGATCTGGGCAGTAAATACCTGATCCTCCAGAACTTTGCTCTGGGGGATACGGTGTCGCTGTTCCCGTCGCTTAATCTCCATTATGCGCGTAACTACGGCGCCGCGTTCAGCTTCCTGGCTGACAGCGGCGGTTGGCAGCGCTGGTTCTTCGCGGGTATCGCTATCGGTATCTGCGTGGCGCTGGCGGTGCTGATGTACCGTTCCAAAGCTACGCAGAAGCTGAATAACATCGCCTATGCGCTGATTATTGGCGGCGCGCTGGGTAACCTGTTCGACCGTCTGTGGCACGGCTTTGTCGTCGACATGATCGATTTCTACGTCGGCGACTGGCACTTTGCCACCTTCAACCTGGCCGATACGGCAATTTGTATCGGCGCGGCGTTGATTGTGCTGGAAGGCTTCCTGCCGAAAAAGCAGGCGTAAGATAATGCCGGATGGCGCTGCGCTTATCCGGCCTACGATCCATTGTAGGCCCGGAAAGCGTCGCGCCATCTGCAATCGCTACGCCGAACACATAACAATAATCGTCATTTCAATGTCGTAAGATAGAAGGCTGTACCTGCATGTCTAACTCGATTCAAAGCAATAGCGCGGTGCTGGTGCACTTCACGCTGAAACTGGACGATGGCTCTACCGCTGAGTCAACCCGTAACAACGGCAAACCGGCGCTGTTTCGTCTGGGCGATGCCTCCCTGTCTGAAGGGCTGGAGCAGCATCTTCTCGGCCTGAAGGCCGGGGACAAAAAATCCTTCTCTCTGGAGCCGGATGCGGCGTTCGGTATCTCGACGCCCGACCTGATCCAGTATTTCTCCCGCCGCGAATTTATGGATGCGGGCGAGCCGGAAATCGGGGCGATCATGCTGTTCACCGCGATGGATGGCAGCGAAATGCCGGGCGTGATCCGCGAAATCAACGGTGATTCCATCACGGTTGATTTTAACCATCCGCTGGCGGGTCATACCGTTCATTTTGATATTGAAGTACTGGAAGTCGATCCGGTACTGGAGGCGTAACATGCAGATCCTGTTGGCCAACCCACGCGGCTTTTGTGCAGGCGTTGACCGCGCTATCAGCATTGTTGAAAATGCGCTTGCCATTTATGGCGCGCCAATTTACGTTCGTCACGAAGTGGTGCACAACCGCTACGTGGTGGACAGTCTGCGTGAACGCGGCGCGATTTTTATCGAGCAGATTAGTGAAGTGCCGGACGGCGCTATCCTGATCTTCTCCGCGCACGGGGTCTCTCAGGCCGTCCGTAACGAGGCTAAAAGCCGCGAGCTCACGGTGTTCGACGCGACCTGTCCGTTAGTCACGAAAGTGCATATGGAAGTGGCGCGCGCCAGCCGTCGTGGTGAAGAATCCATTCTGATTGGCCATGCTGGTCACCCGGAAGTGGAAGGTACGATGGGTCAGTACAGCAACCCGAAAGGGGGCATGTACCTCGTTGAGTCGCCGGAAGATGTGCTGAAGCTGGCGGTGAAAGACGAAAGCAAGCTGTCGTTTATGACCCAGACCACGCTCTCGGTGGACGATACCTCAGACGTCATTGATGCCTTACGCCAGCGCTTCCCGAAAATCGTTGGTCCGCGCAAAGACGATATCTGCTACGCCACCACGAACCGCCAGGAAGCCGTGCGATCGCTCGCCCAGCAGGCCGACGTGGTGCTGGTGGTCGGCTCGAAAAACTCGTCCAACTCCAACCGTCTGGCCGAACTGGCGCAGCGGATGGGCAAAGCGGCCTATCTGATTGACGATGCGGCGGACATCCAGGAAGCCTGGGTGAAAGACGCCGCCTGTGTCGGCGTGACAGCCGGAGCTTCCGCGCCGGATATTCTGGTGCAGAACGTGATTGCCCGCCTGCAATCGCTGGGCGGGGGCGAAGCCATCACCCTTGAAGGCCGCGAAGAGAATATTGTTTTCGAAGTTCCGCGCGAGCTGCGAGTGGATGTTCGTGAAGTCGAATAAATTATTTCTCCCGCGAATGTGAAAAAATGCCAGGCTTAACGTCTGGCATTTTTTTAGGGAGAAATCATGCGTCTACCTATTTTTCTGGATACCGATCCCGGTATTGATGATGCGGCGGCGATTGCCGCTGCGCTGTTTGCCCCGGAGCTGGATCTTCAACTGATGACCACCGTTGCCGGCAACGTTTCGGTCGAAAAAACCACCCGTAACGGCTTACAGCTCCTGCATTTCTGGGACGCCGATGTTCCACTTGCACAAGGGGCCGCCGCGCCGCTGGTGCGTCCGCTACGTGACGCCGCCTCGGTTCACGGCGAGTCGGGCATGGAAGGCTACGACTTTGTTGAGCACAACCGTCAGCCGCTGGCCAAACCGGCGTTCCAGGCGATCCGTGATGCGCTGATGCATGCGCCGCAGCCGATTACGCTGGTGGCTATCGGGCCACTCACCAATATTGCACTGCTGCTGACTCAGTATCCGGAGTGTCGTTTTAATATCCGTCGCTTGGTGATCATGGGCGGCTCCGCCGGACGCGGTAACTTTACGCCGAACGCCGAGTTCAATATCGCTATCGACCCGGAAGCCGCGGCGCTGGTGTTCCGCAGCGGTCTGGAGATTGTGATGTGTGGGCTGGATGTCACCAATCAGGCCGTGTTGACGCCGGAGTATCTGTCTACGCTTCCCGCGCTCAATAAGACCGGCAGCATGCTTCACGCGTTGTTCAGCCACTATCGTAGCGGCAGTATGCAGAGCGGCCTGCGCATGCACGACCTCTGCGCCATTGCCTGGCTGGTCCGTCCGGACCTGTTTACGCTGCACAGCTGCTTTGTGGCGGTGGAAACCCAGGGGCAATACACCGCTGGCACCACGGTGGTGGATATTGAAGGGCGTCTGGGGCAGCCCGCCAACGCGCAGGTGGCGCTGGATCTTGATGTGGAGGGTTTTCGTCAGTGGGTGGCTGAGGTATTCGCCCGTGCGCCGTAATCAGGTGTGTAGCGGTATCTTCTCGCTGAGATAGTCAATCATCGCCCGCATTCTGGCGGGTATATGTTGATTGCGCGTCCACAGCAGCCACAGCTCGCCGCTGTAGTCGCTAATAAATTCCCATTCTGGCAGGACCTGGACGATCTCTCCGCTCGCAAGTGCTTCGCGGGCGGTAAAGAGCGGCAGGCTGCCGATTCCCAGGTCATTTTTTACCGCATCCAGACGTACGCCAGTGTGGTTGGCGGCGTAACGGCCATGAGTTTGAATGGTCTCCACGCGTTCACCGCGGCGAAACTTCCAGCGCGAATCCGCAGGGGTCTCGCCAAGGCTGATACAGCTATGGTCGCGCAGTGCCTGCGGGTGTTCTGGCGTACCGTGCTCGCGTAGGTACGCGGGGGTACCGCATATCACATGGCTAACCGGCATCAGCGGTTTCCCGTACAAGCCAGGGGAGGGAGACTGACTGATGCGCAGCGCAAGGTCGACGCCGTCGTCGATTAAATCCATATAGCGGTCTTCCAGCCTGAGGCGGACGTCCACTTGTGGATAGCGCGTAAAGAATTCGGCCATCAGAGGATGAATGACAAATCGCCCCACCGCTTTCGGCACGCTGAGGGTCAGCTGGCCTTGCGCAATAGTTTGTCGGCTGCTGCCTGAGTCGACGGCCATTTGTGCCGCATGCAGCATTTCCTGCGCGTGTGCATACACCATTTTGCCCGTTTCGCTGAGCGCCAGCTTGCGCGTCGTACGATGTAGCAGTTTGCTCCCCAGCGCCTTCTCAAGGCGTGAAACGCTGCGGCTAATAGCGGAAGGCGTAGCGCCCGAGGCTTTGGCGGCGGCGGAAAAGCTCCCGTGGTCGATAATCAACACAAAGGTGGCGAGGTCGGGAAGAAGGTTAGGATTCATTTGTGCGTACCAGGCAAAGATGCATTGAACCAGCGCAGGATTATCGCTGCCAGTAAAGTGAATATACTCTCCCCATCAAGAGGAGAGCAATCATGACCGAACGTCTTTATTACACCTGCGATAATACTGAAGGCCAAGCCACGGTGATGAGCTGTACGGCGCGAGCGGAAGGAGGCTATGCGGTGGTGCTGGATGGCACGCTTTTTCACCCACAGGGCGGTGGGCAACCCGCGGATGCCGGCTGGATTGATGAGATCCCCGTCGAGACGGTGACCGCGCGTGATGACGACGTGCTACATATCGTAGCAACACCGATTGAGCCTGGCGTAGTCAAGTTGAGGGTTGATGCGTCACAGCGTCAGCTGCATGCGCGGCTGCACTCTGCGGGGCATCTTATCGGCCTGGCGGGTACAGAGTACGGATGGCAACCGGTGAAAGCGCACCACTGGCCTGGCGAAGGGCGCATTACGTTTTCCGCAAAAGGTAGCAGTTCGCTGCCGGATTGTGCCTCGCTGCTAGCGAAAATCAGCGCCTGGCAGGCGGAGGATCTTCCTCGCCGGGTGACATTCGACGGCGGTTTGCGTGAAGTCGGGTTTGGTGAGCTTCCCGCTTACCCTTGCGGCGGGACGCATGTTGCGCGTTTATCCGACATTGGGCAGGTGACGATTACCCAGGTGAAGATGAAAAAAGGGCAGATGATCGTTAACTACACGCTTGTGTCGTAAAACCGGGCTTGCGAAAGTCGCTATGCAGATTGGCTGTATTTTGTTCGGTTTTCCCGTCGTTTTCCCATCGGCTTACCGCTTACTGAGCGAGTTTGACTTCTTTCCTTTGCTGCGGCAATGATTCATCCTGCGGGATGAATCATGTCTTTTACTGATATTCCCCTCTGTTTATCATTAAATTCTAATTATGGGTGTTTTCAGCTAGCGACCTCCGGGCGCGCTGGTTACTCTGAAAACGATTTACGCAATTTTTACAAAAGAGAATAGCTATGCATGAAGCACAAATCCGCGTCGCCATTGCCGGCGCCGGCGGCCGCATGGGACGGCAGTTAATCCAGGCCGCCATGGCGATGGAAGGTGTTCAGCTGGGCGCCGCGCTGGAGCGTGAAGGCTCTTCCTTGCTGGGCAGCGATGCTGGCGAACTGGCGGGGGCGGGAAAGTCCGGCGTGACCGTTCAAAGCAGCCTTGAGGCGGTAAAAGATGATTTTGACGTGTTCATCGATTTTACCCGTCCGGAAGGTACGTTGACGCATCTGGCATTTTGCCGCCAACAGGGTAAAGGGATGGTGATTGGTACTACCGGCTTTGACGATGCTGGTAAACAAGCCATTCGCGAGGCGTCACAAGAGATTGCGATCGTTTTCGCCGCAAACTTTAGCGTCGGCGTTAATGTCATGCTCAAGCTGCTGGAGAAAGCCGCGAAGGTAATGGGCGACTACACCGATATTGAAATTATTGAAGCGCACCACCGCCATAAAGTGGATGCACCGTCGGGTACGGCGCTGGCAATGGGCGAGGCGATCGCCGGGGCGCTGGATAAAGATCTGAAGGACTGCGCGGTCTACTCGCGTGAAGGTTATACCGGTGAACGCGTGCCGGGCACGATTGGTTTTGCGACCGTACGCGCGGGCGACATTGTCGGCGAACACACCGCCATGTTTGCCGATATTGGCGAGCGTGTGGAGATAACGCATAAGGCTTCCAGCCGCATGACGTTTGCTAACGGAGCGGTAAGATCGGCATTGTGGCTTAAGTCGAAGCAAAACGGTCTTTTTGATATGCGTGATGTGCTGAATCTGAATGAACTATAAGTATTTATTACCCATCGTGATGTGGTTATTGTAGTCGTAATTACTTGATTACACAGGGCAATATTTTATTGCCCTTTATTTTATCTTATTTTTGTTTCTTTTGTATTAGGATGCTTGTTTTTATAAGATATCTACCTTAAAAGTGTTGGTTAAATGTAAATTTTGACCATCTGGTCTACTTTTTAAGGCGTCCTCTCATCATTTTACAGTCTTTCTGCTCCGCAAGCGTTTTCTCCCATGAGTTAGTTGATCTTTTTGATGCCTGGAGGTGGCTTGATTCGCCAGTGGCGCAAAATAATAATAAAAATTGCCCTTTGAGGTAGACTTTTGCCGAGGCTGTCACTAGAATGCCGCCGTTTGCCAGAAATTCATCGGTAAGCAGATTTGCATTGATTTGTGCCATTGTTATGAATTAATATGCAAATAAAGCGAGTAAATATTCTCTGGAGGGTGTTTTGATTAAGTCAGCGCTATTGGTTCTGGAAGACGGAACCCAGTTTTACGGTCGGGCCATAGGGGCAACAGGTTCGGCGGTTGGGGAAGTCGTTTTCAATACTTCAATGACCGGTTATCAAGAAATCCTCACTGATCCTTCCTATTCTCGCCAAATCGTCACTCTTACTTATCCCCATATTGGTAATGTCGGCACCAATGCCGCCGATGAAGAGTCCTCTCAGGTTCACGCTCAGGGTCTGGTTATTCGCGACCTGCCGCTGATTGCCAGCAACTATCGCAATACCGAAGACCTCTCTTCTTACCTGAAACGCCATAACATCGTGGCGATTGCCGATATCGATACCCGTAAGCTGACACGACTGCTGCGCGAGAAGGGCGCTCAGAACGGCTGCATCATCGCAGGCGATAATCTGGATGCTACGCTGGCCTTAGAAAAGGCCAAAGCGTTCCCGGGCTTAAATGGGATGGACCTGGCAAAAGAAGTGACCACGGCTGAATCCTACAGCTGGACGCAGGGTAGCTGGACGCTGGCGGGTGACCTGCCGGAAGCCAAGTCCGCAGAAGAGCTGCCGTTCCACGTGGTGGCCTACGATTTTGGCGCCAAGCGCAACATCCTGCGCATGCTGGTTGATCGCGGCTGCCGCCTGACCGTGGTACCGGCGAAAACCTCCGCTGAAGAAGTGCTGGCGATGAATCCGGACGGCGTGTTCCTGTCTAACGGCCCTGGCGACCCGGCACCGTGCGACTACGCCATCGACGCGATTGAGAAATTCCTCCAGACCGACATTCCGGTATTTGGCATCTGCCTCGGCCATCAGCTGCTGGCGCTGGCGAGCGGTGCGAAGACCATCAAGATGAAATTTGGTCACCACGGTGGTAACCACCCGGTGAAAGACATGGATAAGAATGTGGTGATGATCACCGCGCAGAACCACGGCTTTGCAGTTGATGAAGACTCGCTGCCAGCCAACCTGCGCGTGACCCACAAATCCCTGTTCGACGGTACCCTGCAAGGGATTCACCGTACCGATAAACCGGCGTTCAGCTTCCAGGGTCACCCGGAGGCGAGCCCAGGCCCGCATGATGCGGCGCCGCTGTTCGACCACTTTATCGAGCTTATTGAGCAATACCGTCAGTCCGCGAAATAATCAGGAGTAATAAGAGCCATGCCAAAACGTACAGACATAAAAAGTATCCTGATTCTGGGCGCGGGCCCGATTGTTATCGGTCAGGCGTGTGAGTTTGACTACTCCGGTGCCCAGGCGTGTAAAGCGCTGCGCGAAGAGGGCTACCGCGTCATTCTGGTGAACTCTAACCCGGCCACCATCATGACCGACCCGGAAATGGCCGATGCGACCTACATCGAGCCGATTAACTGGGAAGTGGTACGCAAAATCATCGAAAAAGAGCGCCCGGATGCGGTGCTGCCGACCATGGGCGGCCAGACCGCGCTGAACTGTGCGCTGGAGCTGGAGCGTCAGGGCGTGCTGGAAGAGTTCGGCGTAACCATGATTGGCGCCACCGCCGATGCGATTGATAAAGCAGAAGACCGTCGTCGCTTCGATGTGGCAATGAAGAAAATCGGCCTCGACACCGCGCGCTCCGGTATCGCGCACACCATGGAAGAAGCGCTGGCGGTTGCCGCTGACGTCGGCTTCCCGTGCATCATCCGGCCTAGCTTTACCATGGGCGGCACCGGCGGCGGTATCGCTTACAACCGCGAAGAGTTCGAAGAAATCTGCGAACGCGGTCTGGATCTCTCGCCAACCAACGAGCTGCTGATTGATGAGTCGCTGATCGGCTGGAAAGAGTACGAGATGGAAGTGGTGCGTGATAAAAACGACAACTGCATCATCGTCTGCTCTATCGAAAACTTCGATGCGATGGGTATCCACACCGGTGACTCCATCACAGTGGCCCCGGCGCAGACCCTGACCGACAAAGAATACCAAATCATGCGTAACGCCTCGATGGCGGTACTGCGTGAAATCGGCGTTGAAACCGGCGGTTCTAACGTCCAGTTCTCGGTGAACCCGAAAGACGGCCGTCTGATCGTTATCGAAATGAACCCGCGCGTCTCCCGCTCCTCGGCGCTGGCCTCGAAAGCTACCGGCTTCCCGATTGCCAAAGTGGCAGCGAAACTGGCGGTGGGTTACACCCTCGACGAACTGATGAACGACATCACCGGCGGCCGTACGCCGGCCTCCTTCGAGCCGTCTATCGACTACGTTGTCACCAAGATTCCACGCTTCAACTTCGAGAAATTCGCTGGCGCTAACGACCGTCTGACCACCCAGATGAAATCCGTCGGTGAAGTGATGGCGATTGGCCGCACGCAGCAGGAATCCCTGCAAAAAGCGCTGCGCGGCCTGGAAGTGGGCGCCACCGGTTTCGACCCGAAAGTGAGCCTCGACGACCCGGAAGCGCTGACCAAAATCCGCCGCGAGCTGAAAGACGCGGGCGCAGATCGTATCTGGTACATCGCCGATGCCTTCCGCGCAGGCCTCTCCGTCGACGGCGTGTTCAACCTGACCAACATCGACCGCTGGTTCCTGGTGCAGATTGAAGAGCTGGTGCGTCTGGAAGAGAAAGTGGCGGAAGTGGGCATCAACGGCCTCGACGCTGATTTCCTGCGTCACCTGAAGCGCAAAGGTTTCGCCGATGCGCGTCTGGCGAAGCTGGCGGGCGTGCGCGAAGCGGAAATCCGCAAGCTGCGCGACCAGTACAACCTGCACCCGGTCTACAAGCGCGTGGATACCTGCGCGGCGGAATTCGCCACCGATACCGCCTACATGTACTCCACCTATGAAGAAGAGTGCGAATCTAACCCGTCCGTTGACCGCGATAAAATCATGGTCCTCGGCGGCGGCCCGAACCGTATCGGTCAGGGTATTGAATTTGACTACTGCTGCGTCCACGCCTCGCTGGCGCTGCGCGAAGACGGTTACGAGACCATCATGGTCAACTGTAACCCGGAAACCGTCTCCACCGACTACGACACTTCCGACCGTCTGTACTTCGAGCCGGTCACCCTGGAAGACGTGCTGGAAATCGTGCGCATCGAGAAGCCGAAGGGCGTTATCGTGCAGTACGGCGGCCAGACCCCGCTGAAGCTGGCGCGTGAACTGGAAGCCGCAGGCGTACCGGTTATCGGCACCAGCCCGGACGCCATCGACCGCGCGGAAGACCGCGAACGCTTCCAGCACGCGGTTGACCGTCTGAAGCTGAAGCAGCCGGCGAACGCCACCGTCACCGCCATTGAACAAGCGGTTGAGAAGGCGAAAGAGATTGGTTACCCGCTGGTGGTGCGCCCATCCTACGTACTGGGCGGCCGCGCGATGGAAATCGTCTACGACGAAGCCGACCTGCGTCGCTACTTCCAGACTGCGGTCAGCGTGTCTAACGATGCGCCGGTGCTGCTTGACCGCTTCCTCGACGACGCTATCGAAGTTGACGTTGACGCCATCTGCGACGGCGAAATGGTGCTGATTGGCGGCATCATGGAGCACATCGAGCAGGCGGGCGTACACTCCGGCGACTCCGCCTGTTCTCTGCCAGCCTACACGCTGAGCCAGGAAATTCAGGATGTGATGCGCCAGCAGGTGCAGAAGCTGGCCTTCGAGTTGCAGGTACGCGGCCTGATGAACGTGCAGTTTGCGGTGAAAGACAACGAAGTCTACCTGATTGAAGTCAACCCACGTGCGGCGCGTACCGTACCGTTCGTCTCCAAAGCCACCGGCGTACCGTTGGCGAAAGTGGCGGCGCGCGTGATGGCCGGCAAATCGCTGACCGAGCAGGGCGTGACCAAAGAAATTATCCCGCCGTACTACTCGGTGAAAGAAGTGGTGCTGCCGTTCAACAAATTCCCGGGCGTTGACCCGCTGTTAGGGCCAGAAATGCGCTCTACCGGGGAAGTGATGGGCGTGGGCCGTACCTTCGCGGAAGCGTTCGCCAAGGCGCAGCTGGGCAGTAATTCCACGATGAAGAAACAGGGCCGTGCGCTGCTCTCCGTTCGCGAAGGCGACAAAGAGCGCGTGGTGGACCTGGCCGCTAAGCTGCTGAAACAAGGCTTCGAGCTGGATGCCACCCACGGTACCGCGATTGTGCTGGGCGAAGCCGGTATCAACCCGCGTCTGGTGAACAAGGTGCATGAAGGTCGTCCGCACATTCAGGACCGCATCAAGAATGGCGAATACACCTACATCATCAACACCACCGCAGGTCGTCAGGCGATTGAAGACTCTAAGCTGATTCGCCGCAGCGCGCTGCAGTACAAAGTGCACTACGACACCACCCTGAACGGCGGTTTCGCTACGGCGATGGCGCTGAATGCAGATGCCAAAGAGAAAGTGACCTCTGTACAGGAAATGCACGCACAGATTAAAAAATAAGTGCGAGCAACAAAAAACGCCGGGCATCTGCCCGGCGTTTTTGCTTTTGTAGCCCGGCGGCGCTTCGCTTGGCCGGGCTACATTTATTGTTCGGCTATGGGGGACGTTGCGACCGCCTGCTGCGACTTGCTGGCCTGCTCCTCGCGATATTTCAAATTATCCCAGATGCGGAAGAACGGGTAATACATCACCAGCGAAATCCCGAGGTTGACGATTTGCAGCACCGAGCCGGAAATATGCCCGCCGGTCGCCAGGTAGCCACTGACCACAATCGGCGTGGTGAACGGCAGCGCAATGCCCGCCGGTTTGGCGACTAAACCGGTGGTCATCGCCACGTAGGAGACAATCACCAGCACCACTGGCGTAAGGATAAACGGCACCACCAGATACGGGTTCATCACGATCGGAATGCCAAACACCATCGGTTCGCTGATGTTAAACAGGCTGCCCGGCGCGGCAATTTTACCCAGCTGTTTCATCTGCACGCTGCGGCTGCGTAAGATCATAAAGATAACCAGCCCTAACAGCGCCCCGGTACCGCCCGGCGCAATCCACAGGTCGTAGAACTGCTGGGTGATAATGTGGGGAATCGGCAGGCCGTTCTGGAACGCTTCCAGGTTTTCGGACATATTGCTCAGCCAGACCGGGCGGATAAACACCAGTACGATGGTGTCGCCGTGCAGACCCAGCATCCACAGAATGCCAATCAGCAGCACTGAAATAATCATCCCCGGCAGCGAGCCGCCGACGTGGCTCATCGGAATACCGACCAGCTCGGTGATCATGGTATTGATATCGCCAAACGGCGTCGCTTCAACCAGCAGACGCAGCGCCAGCACCACTGCCAGCACGCAGAAACCCGGGACCAGCGCGAGGAACGATTTTGCCACCGCCGGCGGTACGCCTTCCGGCATGCGGATGACCAGGTTGCGGTCGTTAACGAAGCGGTAGATTTCGGTGGAGAGCAGGGCAATCAGAATTGCCACGAACAGCCCCTGACTGCCAATCTGCCCCATAGGCATGACGCCTTTGACCAGCTGCGCCACGTCGCTACCCGCCGGGGTAAACATGATGTGCTGTGGAATGGTCATCACGAAGGCCACCAGGGAGACAGCCCCGGCGGTCAGCGGGTCGAGGGTGCGGTACTTCTCCGCCAGACGGTAGGCGATACCGAAGCTGGAGATCAGCGCCATGATGTCGTAGGTCGCTTTCACCGGATAGAGCACCTTTTCCTGCCACGTTGGGCCGAAGAGCTCGGTCATCAGCGTACCGTAGCCCGGCACCGGCAGATAGGCGAAGATCAGGAAGAACGAGCCTATCAACATAAACGGCATGTTCAGGATGATCCCGTCACGCACCGAAAGCACATGTTTTTGTCCGGCGATTTTGAGCGCGGTCGGTAAAACGTATTTATCTATTATCGACTTATTCACAGACACCCCCTGCCCGGCGCAGACGTTGCCGACCGGGCTATTGTTGTATTTATTGTTGGCTGAACTGCGGCAGCCACGCTTTATTGATGGTGAGCACTTCATCGACCAGCGCCGACGCCAGATTCACATCGGCGACCAGCGGGTTGGCAACCAACGCCAGCAGCGCTTTTTGCTTGTCACCGTGCACGGCGGCATCGATGGTCAGACGCTCAAAATCCTTGACCTGCTGGGTCAGACCGTTCATCAGCGGCGGCAGTTTGCCAAAGGCCAGCGGATGCGCGCCCAGCGCATCAATCAGGCAGTTGGTCTCTATCACCGCGTCGTCCGGCAGTCCTTGAATGGCACCGTTATTGGCGGTATTCACCACCATCTCAATGCCAAGATTGTTGTGCAGCGCGTTAATCAACTGCACCGCCACTTCGGAGTAGAACGAACCGCCGCGCTGGCTCAGCTCTTCTGGTTTCTTGTCCAGATTCGGGTCGGCATACAGCTTGAACAGCGACGCTTCGACCTTCATCACCTGCTCGGCGCGAGTGCCTTTGCTGTCGGCATCCGCCAGTTCGTCTTCCAGCATGGTGCGGGTCTGCCAGAAATAGCGGTGATACGGGCAAGGAATGGCGCGCAGCGCGCGCAGTAGCTCCGGTGGCCACGGAATGGCCTTGATATTGTTCATCGACAGCTGCTCGCCGTCGCACAGCATCTCGATAACCTCGTCGGTCGCATCGCGGCCCGCCGCCAGCACCTGATGTACCCACACCATATGATTCAGGCCGGCAAAGCGCAGCGAAACGTCGCCGTAAGGCAGCTTGAGCATATCGGCAATCATGTGGTGCATGGTCACCGGCACGTTGCACAGACCAATGATCTTTGCCTTGCTGTGGCGCGACACCGCTTCAGTAACGATACCGGCGGGGTTGGTGAAGTTGATGATCCATGCGTCAGGCGCCAGACGTTCGACGCGTCTGGCGATATCCAGCATCACCGGAATGGTGCGCAGCGCCTTGGCGAAGCCGCCAACGCCAGTGGTTTCCTGGCCCAACAGTTTATGGCTCAGGCCCAGACGCTCATCGGCAGCGCGGGCCGGTAGCTGGCCTACGCGCAGCTGGGTGAGCACAAAACTTGAGCCTCTGATGGCGTCGTCCGCATCGAAGTGAACCGAGACTTTTACCGCCTCCAGCCCGTTGCGATCGAGCATGCGACGAGAGAGCGCCGCGATAATTTCAACTTTTTCGCGGCCCGCTTCGACATCAACCAGCGCCAGTTCCGCCATTGGCAGGGAAGCATGACGCGCAATTAATCCTTCAACCAGTTCCGGGGTGTAGCTGCTGCCCCCGCCAATCACGGTAATTTTCATCGCTTTCTCCTGGGCCTCAGGCCATCAGTTGGATCGCTTTATCGAGTACGCGATCGCCGCGCATGGTGCCGTAGTCCATCATGTCGATCACTTCAACCGGTTTACCCAGCGGCGCAGACAGTTCGCGCAGGCGAGAGAGTTCGAACTGCACCTGCGGGCCCAGCAGCACCACATCCGCCTGCGGTAGCATGCTTTCTATCTCGGCAACCGGATAGGCGTTGATCTCCACCGCCAGCGCGCGTTTTTCCGCTTCGGCACGCATCTTCTGCACCAGCATGCTGGTGGACATTCCGGCGGCGCAGCACAACATGATCTTTTTCATGACAATATTTCCCTCGTTTGAAAACATATTTCACACATTAGCGGTTTTACGTAGCATGTATGAAAATTATTTTCATGAGTGTGATCGGCGTTAAAATATTGCTTTACGGCATGTCAGAGGGATAAAAATGTGATCGCGATAAGATAAATGAATCTTTGCCGCCGGTTAATCGCATAACGTGTCGCCCTTCGGCTGAATGAATTGAAAAATAATTTCAATAAATTATGATGTTTTTAATGAGCCGCACATGAGGACTCTCTGGTTATGGATATTGTTTATCAGCTGGTGCATGGGTTATCCGGACTGCCTGCGCAGGAATCCCGGCTGGCGCGCTTTTTCCTCGATAATTTTGCCCAGATCCCCGAGGCGACGATTGAAGAGCTGGCGGCAAAGGCTGGCGTCAGCCCGGCGACGCTGCAACACTTTTCGCGCAGCATTGGCTGTGCGGATATTAATGATTTTATTGGTCAGGTGCGCCATCAGCAGCAGGAGAGCCGCTTGAATAAAACGGCTGCCCCCATGCTGGGCGATGCGGCATGGATGGATCCGCATACTCTGCAACAGTTGGCGAAAAATGCGGGCGTCGGTAGCGATGTGCTGGACCGTTTTTCTCACTCGATTGGCCGCGACAGCAATGAGGATATCCTCAGCCTGATCCGTCAGCGGTTGCAGGATTTCAGCCAGCAGGAATCGCGCGTGGCGCAGACTATCCTCAGCGATGTCGCCTTTGCCGCCTCGGCCACCATTGACCAGTTGGCAACGGCGGCGGGCGTCAGCCCGGCGACCATCACCCGTTTTGCCCGTGCGGCGGGCTGTGACGACATTCGCGATCTGCGCATGAAGCTGGCGCAGGCCAGCGCGCCGGTGGCGGCGGGCGATCTGCCGGGGCCGTGGCGCGAAAGGCTTAGCCAAATCCAGCATTCGTTGAATGCCCAGCTCAGCGAACTTTCGTCCACAGAGGTTGAACGTGCCGCGGGTCTGCTAAAACAGGCCCGTGCGGTGCATATCTTTAGCGCCAGCACCGCCGACAGCCCATTTGCCAGCCTGCTGCAGTATCGGTTGCTTACGCTAGGTTATCCAGCCAACGTCTGCCAGGATCCGGCGCTGATGGGCATTACCGCCTCAATGCTGGGGGCGGGGCAGGTGCTGGTGGTGTTTGCCGGTAGTCCGGCGGGTAACGCGTTAGCGGCGGCCGTGCATCAGGCACGCTGGGCAGGGGCGGAGATCGTCATCATCGGACAGCAGGAAAGCGCACTGAGTCACCCACAAAACGTGACGCTACCGCTCAACGATCCGCGTTACGGAGCGCTGTTGGTGATGGATTTGCTTTGCGATGCAATGGCCCAATAGGGTCACCCCGGCGTTGGCGTTTACACGCCTCGTCCGGGCATGCTCCGGGTTCAGAACCCCGTTTCCAGCGTTTCCAGCACGTTGTAGTCCTCATCAACCAGCAGCAACGCTTTCCACTTATCGAACGTCAGGCAAGGGTGTGAAGTGGCAAAGACCAGAATGTCTCCCACTTTCACATCCGCTCCCGGCGCAAGCTTCAGCATCGCGTGCTGATCCATAATGCCGGTAGCTTCGATACTGTGCGCTGCCAGCGGGAGTGCCTTACCGTTGCGATAGTGGGCGATAGGCTGCGGTAATCCTGCGTCAAACGCGCTATCGCGTTTGCCGAAATTGACGATCGCCCGATCGCTTTCCGGCACCGATTGCACCATGGCCACCAGTTCCAGCGCGGAAGCCAGATCGCCGCCGAGATCGCAGGCGGTCTGGTCGCGCGCCAGAATGTCATTCTGCGCTTGTTGGTAGATGCCGGCATCGTGCGTGATGTAGCAGCCTGGGCGAATCACGACCCGGCAGTTCGCCGGTTTAGCGACAGACAGCCACACGTTGCACACCACGTCATACCAGACCGACCCGGCGCCAGTGAGGATAAATTCCCCGTCGACATGGCGTTCAAGCTGGCAGGCAAGCGCCGCGGCATCGCGCAGCAGTGCTTCAACCTTCGGCTGTGGGTTGTCGCCGTGCAGCACGCCTTCATACAGCTCCAGCCCACGCAGACGAATCGCCGGAAGCGACGAAATCTCCCCGGCGAGCGTCAGCGCTTGTTCAGCAGTGCGGCAGCCGCAGCGTCCGCCAGGCACGCCCAGCTCCAGCAGAATATTCAGGGTTTGGTTTTTCGCGGCGAAAAAGGCGGAGAGGGCGCGTGCGTTATCGAGGCTATCGACACAGCAGAAGTACTCAACTTCCGGGTATGCGCTTTGCAGTTCGGCAATTAACTGCATATTGGCTTTGCCGACCAACTGATTGACCATCAGCACGCGGCGAATTCCGCTCGCCATCGCGACGCTGGCCTGCCATGCGCTACCGACGCCAATTGCCCAGGCTCCCGCCTGCTGCTGTTGCTGAAAAATCCACGGCGTCATGGAGGTTTTTCCGTGCGGCGCCAGCGACACGCCGCGCGTGTCGGCATAGCGTTGCATCCAGTGAATATTGTTTTCTAATGCCGCTTTTTTGATGACGGCGGCAGGCAGGCAGACGTCTTCGTTAAGGAGATTCGCTGGGGTGAATAGCGGGGCGGATTTGTGGGGGACGAGGGTATTATTCTGGTATTTCATAACATTATTCCTTCGTAATCGGATTTTGTATCATCGTTTTGTTTGTATTTAACTTATTGTAAATAATGATTATTTATATAAATTATAATATTTAATGAATTAAAGTATCATAATTCCATGTTGGTTTTGCGTAGTCTTTCACTGTTTTCTGTGCTTGTAAATGGTCAAATTTGAGTCAGAAAACGACGGGAGTAAAGAAGCGATGCAGTTTGATTATCTGTTCAGGAATGTCACGGTGATTGATGGTAGCGGTGGCCCGCAGTATCGCGCCGACGTGGCGGTAAAGGGTGACCGTATTGCGGAAATCGCGCCTGCCATTCACGGTGAGGCGCTGCACGACATTGACGGCCATGGGCGTGTGCTCGCGCCTGGGTTTATCGACGTACACACCCACGATGATATCAACGTGATTCGCATGCCGGAGTACCTGCCCAAAATCAGCCAGGGCGTGACTACGGTGATTGTCGGCAACTGCGGGATCAGCGCGGCCTCGGCCAGCATCAAAGGTGAGGTGCCGGATCCAATGAATCTGCTCGGCGAAGCGGCGCACTTTATCTACCCGACGGTCGACGATTATGCACGGGCGGTAACCGAGGCACGCCCGGCGGTGAACGTCGGCACGCTGATTGGCCATACCGCGCTGCGTAATAATTATATGGACAACCTGTTCCGCCCGGCGAACGACGATGAAATTCAGGCCATGCGCGCGCAACTGCGTCTGGCGCTGGCACAGGGAGCCCTTGGGCTGAGCACCGGTCTGGCTTACGCGTCGGCATTCCAGTCAACAACCGAAGAAGTGATGGCCTTGGCTGAAGAGCTGGCGGCAGGCAACGGTATTTATACCACTCACCTGCGCTCGGAGTTTGAGCCGATTCTCGAGGCGCTCGACGAGGCGTTTCGCGTCGGTCGCCACGGTAAGGTGCCGGTGGTGGTTTCGCATCATAAATGTGCGGGCGCCAACAACTGGGGGCGGACGGTGGAGACGCTGAAACTGTTCGATGCGGTGCGTCAGCAGCAGGATGTCTCCTGCGACTGTTATCCGTACTCCGCCAGTTCGTCGACGCTGGACATGAAACAGATCACGGCGGATTTCGACATCGTTATCACCTGGTCCACGCCGCACCCGGAAATGGCGGGGCAGTCGTTAAAACAGATTGCCGAAAGCTGGTCGCTGACCCTGGAAGAAGCGGGCCAGAAGCTGATGCCTGCCGGGGCGATTTACTACAACATGGATGAGCAGGACGTGCGTCGCGTGTTGCGCTACCCGCTGACGATGGTCGGTTCAGACGGCCTGCCGAACGATCCGATGCCGCATCCGCGTCTTTGGGGCGCTTTCCCACGCGTGCTGGGCCACTACAGCCGCGACGAAAAACTCTTTCCGCTAACCACGGCTGTCCACAAAATGACCGGTATGTCCGCGGCGTGTTTCCAGCTTGCCGAACGCGGGCTGGTGAAGTGTGGCTACTTTGCCGATCTGGTGCTGTTTAACCCGGACACTATCCGCGATGTGGCGAGCTTCAGCGACCCACAGCGCCCGGCCGCTGGCATTGAGGCGGTGATGGTCAACGGCGTGATGAGCTTTGGTCAGAATAACAACGTTATCGGGCGTGCCGGGCGATTCTTACGCCGATAGGCCGCCAAAAATAAAGGAGCAACAATGAGCATTAAACGTTATGGCGTGGGCGGCAGTACCGGCACCGGCGGGCAGCATCTGCCGTTTGCAAAAGCGGTGGAAGCGGGCGGCTGGCTGTACGTCTCCGGGCAAACGCCGATGAAGGATGGCGAAGTGGTGGAAGGCGGTATCGTCGAGCAGTCGCGTCTGGCGATTCAGAACTGCGTGGACATTATGCAGGAGGCGGGATATACGCTGGCTGACGTGGTGCACGTGAAGGTTTATCTTACCGATGCGCGTTACTTCCAGTCGTTCAACAAGGTGTTCCGCGAATTTTTTGCCGACCACCCGCCAGCCCGGGTGTGCTGCGTGGCGGATCTGGTGGTGGACTGTAAGGTTGAGGTGGATTTGACCTGTTACAACGCGGAGCGGGTGAAGTAATTTGCGGGGTGGTACGAGTTTTACCCTCACCCCGGCCCTCTCCCTGGAAGGGAGAGGGAGAAAAGCGTGCCCATTTTGAGCGTCGAAGCGCCAAACCGTACATTCGGTCCCCTCTCCCCTTCGGAAGGGAGAAGGAGAAAAGCGTGCCCATTTTGAGCGGCGAAGCCCCAAACCGCACATTCGGTCCCCTCTCCCCTTAGGGGAGAGGGTTAGGGTGAGGGGAAAAACCGCACTAATCCCCCAGCGGCTGCCGATCAACCCCGCCCCGATGGCTATCCAGCGCCAGCTTAATTCGTCGCAGCCGGTTCTTGGTTTGCGTCTTATCCACCATCGCCAGCTCGGTCGCCAGCACGTCGACCATTGCCAGCATCGCATAGCGCGAAGTACTGGGCTTAAAGATATAGTCGTTTTCCCGCACGATTAGCGGCAGCACCACATCGGCATTGCTGGCCAGCGGTGTCCCCTCGGGCGTAATGGCAATGACTTTGGCCCCGTATTGACGGGCGATCGCCGCGCTTTCCACCACTTCCTGCGTGTAGCCGCCGAGGGATAGCGCCAGTACCACATCATTGGGCGCGACTGAGGAACACATCATCCGCACCAGTAGCCCGTCGCTTTGACTCACCACCGGTAACCCCAGTCGAAACAAGCGAAACTGCACTTCCTGTGCGCAAATGGTGGAGCCGCCGCCCATGCCGATAGCGAGGATCTGCCGCGCTCCGCTCAGCCACTCGACGGCACTGTTTAGCGTCGCGGGCTCCAGCGCCCGGCGGTTAATCTCCAGCACGTTGATGATCGTTTCGTAGATCCCTTGCACCCCTTCCAGATCCGGTACGTCGAGGATAAAACGCTGCCCAACCGCCAGCGACTGCGCCAGCTTCACCTTTAGCTCGCGCACATCCTTGCAACCAATGGCTCGGGCAAAGCGGGTGATCGATGCCTGGCTGGTTTCGGTCTGCCGCGCCATTTCGGCGATCGGCAGAGTGGTTGCGGCCTGAACGTCGTCGAGAATGAACTGTGCAATGCGCTTCTCGGTGGCGGTCAGCTCAACAAAACGGTCGGTAATGCAGGAAATGATATCAATGGAAACGGACATGGTAAGCCCCTGAAAATGAATAGCCGGTACTTTGTACCATAGAAATCCTACGTCGCGGGTATCCGTGGGGTTCATTGTTGCGAGCAGGCGCAAGTTTCGGCCTTTCTGCCCCCGGCATAATAACCCGGTTTCTTTCCGCGATTATTAGTTAACTATGGGATATGTATGGCTATTTTATTGTTTGATTGGGGCGGCACGTCGATTAAATACGGCGTATGGGAGCAGGATTCGCTGGTAGAAACCGCGTCGGTCAAAACGCCGGACAGCTGGGATAAAATGAAGGCGCAGCTGTTGGTGATTTTCCACGACTATCGCCAGCGTTATGCCATTAAGGGCGTGGCGGTCAGCGCGCCCGGCAACGTTGACCCGGAGCGCGGTGAGATTGGCGGGCTGAGCGCGATTCCGTATATCCATCGCTTCCCCATCGTTGAAGAGCTGACGGCGCTGTTCGGGCTACCGGTCAGTATTGAAAACGATGCCAATGCGGCGGGCATTGCCGAAGCGGCGATGGGAGCGGGGAAAGACTATCGTCATGTGCTGTTTATCATTGTCGGCTCCGGCGTTGGCGGCGCGATTGTGGAAGATAAGATCCTGCGCCGCGGCAGCCATCGCTATGCCGGAGAGTTTGGTCTGATGACGCTGGATAACGGACAAACTTTCAGCGAGCTGGGGACCGCAGTGGCGATGGCCAGACGCTATGCGCAACGCCTGTCGCTGCCGGTAGAGAGCGTCTCAGGGGCCGATGTTTTTCGCCTTGCCGAAGCGAGAGACCTTGTCGCTGGCGAAGAGGTTGAACGGTTTTATCACTGGATGGCGGTTGGGTTGCTGAATTTGCAGGTGTGCTATGACCCGGATTGTCTGGTGATCGGCGGGGGTATCTCCGCTAATGAGGCCATCTTTGCGGGTATTCAGGCTCGACTTCGGGCACTGGTGGCAGAAAAGCAGCTCACGGAATTTATGCCCACGCTGTTGCTCTGCCAGTATCGTAACGAGGCCAACCTGATCGGCGCAGCGGAGAGTTTCAGGCAGAAATTCGGCGAAAATTGCCGATAATGCCGCTTCGGAGCTTTCTGGTTTCCTTCCTGCATTCTGGCGGCTAACCTAAAATGGTTAGAGTGATAATGAATATTCGCTGAAAAGCAGGAGGGAAACATGATGCATTATAAATATAAACGACTGACCGCAGCGATTCTGACCGCGGGTGCGCTCTTTACCGTTGCTGGCTGTTCATCCAACCAGGCGCTGAAGACGACCGACGGCAAGACCATCGTGACCGACGGTAAACCTCAGGTTGATGAAGATACCGGTCTGGTGTCATATAAAAATGCGGAAACCGGGCAAACTGAACAGATTAACCGTGACCAGGTTCGCTCAATGAATGAGCTGAATAACTAAACGTTATCCGTGGCCCCGCAGTTTCAATGCCGTGTGGGGCCAGCGTATAACGCTTATGGCGGCAGGTTCTCTGCCGCTTTCCTTTCAACAATGCCATCCCCCCATTTCTTGCGATTGTGTTAACAGATCCTGTAAGTGTCACCATTAACTGTCTAAACTCAGCAATACAATAATGAAGTAAGACAGGCTAATCATGATTCTGATTGTTTATGCGCATCCTTATCCGCATCACTCGCATGCGAATAAACGGATGCTTGAGCAGGTAAGGACGCTCGACGGGGTGGAAATCCGTTCTCTCTATCACCTCTATCCGGATTTTAATATCGACGTTGCCGCCGAACAGGAGGCGCTGTCTCGTGCCGATCTGATCATTTTGCAGCATCCGATGCAGTGGTACAGCACGCCACCGCTGCTTAAGCTGTGGCTGGATAAAGTGCTGGCGCACGGCTGGGCCTATGGCCACGGCGGTACGGCGCTGCACGGCAAAAGCGTGATGTGGGCGGTCACCACCGGAGGGGGCGAAAGCCATTTTGATATTGGTTCGCACCCGGGGTTTGAGGTTTTGGGCCAACCGCTGGAAGCCACTGCCGTCTACTGCGGCATGAAATGGCTGCCGCCGTTTGCCGTACACTGCACGTTTATCTGCGACGAAGAGACGCTACAGGTGCAGGCGCGCCACTATAAACAACGGCTGTTGGCCTGGCAGGAGGAGCACAATCATGGATAGCCATACGCTCATACAGGCGTTGATTTATCTCGGTTCGGCGGCGCTGATTGTGCCCATCGCCGTACGTCTGGGGCTCGGCTCGGTGCTGGGTTACCTGATTGCGGGCTGCATTATCGGCCCATGGGGACTGAGGCTGGTGACCGATGCGGAGGCTATTTTGCACTTTGCCGAAATTGGCGTGGTGCTGATGCTGTTTGTCATCGGCCTGGAGCTGGATCCGCAGCGGCTGTGGAAACTGCGCGCCTCGGTGTTTGGTGGCGGCCTGCTGCAAATGGTGTTGTGCGGGGCGCTTATCGGTGTGTTCTGCATCTTCCTTGGTCTGCGCTGGCAGGTAGCTGAGCTGATCGGCATGACGTTGGCGCTGTCGTCTACCGCCATTGCCATGCAGGCGATGAACGAACGTAACCTGACGGTGACGCAGGTTGGGCGTAGTGCTTTCGCGGTGCTGCTGTTCCAGGATATCGCCGCGATTCCGCTGGTGGCGATGATCCCGCTGCTGGCAAGCAGCGGCGAGTCGACCACCCTTGGCGCGTTTGCCTTTTCGGCGTTGAAGGTTGCTGGCGCGCTGGTGCTGGTGGTGGTGCTTGGGCGCTACGTGACGCGCCCGCTGCTGCGCTTTGTGGCGCGCTCCGGCCTGCGTGAAGTGTTCAGCGCCGTGGCCTTGTTCCTCGTCTTTGGCTTCGGTTTACTGCTGGAAGAAGTGGGGCTGTCGATGGCGATGGGGGCGTTCCTCGCCGGGGTGCTACTCGCCAGCTCCGAGTACCGCCATGCGCTGGAAAGCGATATCGAACCGTTTAAAGGCTTGCTGCTGGGGCTGTTCTTTATTGGCGTGGGAATGTCGATTGACTTCGGTACGCTCATCCACCATCCGCTGCGTATTATCACGCTGCTGGTTGGTTTCCTGGTGATCAAATCCGTGTTGCTGTGGCTGATTGCCAAACCGCTGCAGGTGCCGCGTTCGCAGCGTCTGTGGTTTGCGGCGTTGCTGGGGCAGGGCAGTGAATTTGCCTTCGTGGTCTTTGGTGCCGCCCAGATGGCGAATGTGCTGGATGCTGAATGGGCGAAGGCATTGACGCTGGCGGTTGCGCTGTCGATGGCGGCTACGCCGGTTCTTCTGGTGTTGTTGACGCGGCTGGAAAAACGCGCCAGTGCAGGCGATGCGCGCGAAGCGGATGAAATTGACGAAGAGCAGCCGCGGGTTATCATCGCTGGGTTTGGTCGTTTTGGTCAGATTGCCGGTCGTTTGCTGCTCTCCAGCGGGGTTAAAATGGTGGTTCTCGATCATGATCCAGACCATGTCGATACGCTGCGTAAATTCGACATGAAGGTGTTTTACGGCGATGCCACCCGAGCCGACCTGCTGGAGTCCGCTGGGGCGGATAAAGCGGAAGTCTTGATTAACGCCATTGACGATCCTCAGGCCAGCCTGGAACTGACCGAACTGGCGAAAGAGCACTTCCCGAATCTGACGATCATCGCCCGCGCCCGCGACGTCGAGCACTATATTAAGCTGCGCCAGGCGGGCGTTAGCGCGCCAGAGCGTGAAACCTTCGAGGCGGCGCTGAAGTCCGGGCGTCAGGCGCTGGAGTCACTCGGGCTGGGCGCGTACGAAGCGCGAGAGCGCGCCGATTTGTTCCGTCGCTTTAACGTTCAGTTGATGGAAGAGATGGTGGAGATGGCCGAGAACGACGCGACCTCGCGGGCGGCGGCATTTAAACGTACCAGCGCTATGTTGACCGAAATTATCAACGAAGACCGTAACCATCTGTCGGTGATTCAGCGTCACGGCTGGCAGGGGACGGAAGAGGGAAAACACAGCGGTAACCCTGAAGATGAGCCGGAAGTCAAACCGACGCTCTAGTGATGTGTGAAGTGTAATGCTGGCTGTCCACTTTCCCTTCGTGGACTTGCCAGCAAATCTGAAAATTTTCTTATTCTTTACCTGGCTGCCAGTCGACGAAAGATTATGCTTTCCGTATAGTGGCGACAATTTTTTTCGCATCTGGGATACACTCAATGATCAGTCTGATTGCTGCGCTAGCGGTCGATCGCGTCATCGGTATGGAAAACGCCATGCCGTGGGACCTGCCGGCCGATCTGGCCTGGTTTAAACGCAACACCTTAAACAAACCCGTGGTGATGGGTCGCCTGACCTGGGAATCCATCGGTCGCCCGCTGCCGGGACGTAAGAACATTGTTATCAGCAGCCAGCCGGGCACTGATGACCGCGTGCTGTGGGTTAAATCGGTCGATGAAGCCGTTGCCGCCTGCGGCGACGCGGAAGAAATTATGGTCATCGGCGGTGGTCGCGTGTACGAGCAGTTCCTGCCGAAAGCGCAGAAGCTGTATTTGACGCACATCGACGCCGAAGTGGAAGGCGATACCCATTTCCCGGACTACGATCCGGACCAGTGGGAGTCAGTGTTCAGCGAGTTCCACGATGCGGACGAGCAGAATTCCCACAGCTACTGTTTTGAAGTGCTTGAGCGCCGTTAAGGCTGCGCTTAAATAAAAATGCCGGGTTTCTACCCGGCATTTTTTTGCTTATTCCATCAGACGACGTGCTGTCGTGGATGCATGGTGCTACGAAGCTACCGCCTCGCTCTCGCCCGGCGCCAGCCGACGGTTCGACGGCTGCACAAAATACGTTTTATCTTCCCAGCGCAGGCAGGTCAGATCGCCGCCCCAGCAGCAGCCGGTATCCAGCGCGTAAATATTCTCCGGCGTGCCTTTGCCTTCCAGCGAAGCCCAGTGGCCAAACGCTACGCTGTACTCCTCGGTCACCGGCCCTGGCAGCATAAACCAGGGTTTGAGCGGCGCGGCCACGTTCTCGGGGGACTCTTTGCTGTACATATCCAGCTGGCCGTTCGGGAAGCAATAACGCATACGGGTGAAGGCGTTGGTAATGAAACGCAGGCGCGCGAGGCCGCTCAGATCCCGCGACCAGTTGTTCGGCATATCACCGTACATCGCATCAAGGAAGAAGGGATAGGAATCACTTGAAAGCACGGCTTCCACGTCGCGGGCGCATTGTTTTGCCGTTTCGAGATCCCACTGCGGCGTAATGCCCGCGTGCGCCATCACCAGCTTTTTCTCCTCATCCACCTGCATCAGCGGTTGACGACGTAACCAGTTAAGCAACTCGTCTGCATCTGGTGCTTCCAGCAGCGGGTTCAACCGGTCTTTCGGCTTGTTGCGGCTAATACCCGCAAACACCGCCAGCAGGTGCAGGTCATGGTTACCCAATACGATTTTGACGTTATCGCCCAGCGATTTCACGTAGCGCAGGACGTCCAGCGAGCCAGGGCCGCGCGCAACCAAATCGCCCGTCAACCACAGGGTATCTTCGCCCGGCGTAAATTCCACCTGCTGTAAAAGGGCGATTAATTCATCGTAGCAACCGTGAACGTCGCCAATAAGGTATGTAGACATGATTAATGAATCAGCGTGGGAACAAAGAGACGGAAAACGGGAATGTCGATAGAGAACGGCACGCCGTCGACATCGACCATATCATAGTGGCCCTGCATGGTGCCGAGCGGAGTCTCCAGCACGGCGCCGCTGGTGTACTGATACTCTTCGCCAGGTTCGATGTGCGGTTGAACGCCAACCACACCCTCGCCCTGGACTTCGGTTTCTCGGCCGTTACCGTTGGTGATAAGCCAGTAACGGCCCAGAAGCTGAACCGCGCTTCGCCCGAGATTGCGGATGGTCACCGTGTAGGCGAAGACGTAACGCTCTTCTTCCGGTTGGGAGTGCGTCTCAATGTAGACGCTCTGTACCTGGACGCAAACTCGTGGCGAATCGATCATGGTTTAGCTCTCCTTGGAGGGCGCATTTTCTGCCAGATAGTTGGCCATCTTGCAGTACTGCGCAACAGAGATATTTTCTGCCCGCATCGCCGGGTCGATGCCCAGCTCCGTCAACACCTCAACGCTGAACAGGTTGCCAAGGCTGTTGCGGACCGTCTTACGACGCTGGTTGAACGCCTCGGTCGTAATACGGCTCAGGACGCGAACATCTTTTACCGGGTACGGCATGGTGCTGTGCGGCACGAGACGTACGACGGCAGAGTCGACTTTAGGTGGCGGTGTGAAAGCGCTCGGCGGCACTTCAAGAACCGGGATCACGTTACAGTAATACTGCGCCATGACGCTCAGACGACCATAGGCTTTACTGTTCGGCCCGGCAACCAGACGGTTAACCACCTCTTTTTGCAGCATGAAGTGCATGTCTGCAATGGCGTTAGTATAGCTAAACAGGTGGAACATCAGCGGCGTGGAGATGTTATACGGCAGGTTGCCGAACACGCGCAGCGGCTGGCCCAGCGTCTGGGAGAGCTCGCCGAAGTTCATGGTCATGGCATCCTGCTGATAAATAGTCAGCTTCGGCCCGAGGAACGGGTGCGTTTTCAGACGCGCGGCCAGATCGCGGTCAAGCTCGATCACGGTCAGTTCGTCAAGGCGTTCGCCAACCGGTTCGGTCAGTGCGGCGAGGCCCGGGCCGATTTCAACCATGGCCTGGCCTTTTTGCGGATTGATGGCCGCAACAATGCTGTCGATCACGAACTGATCGTTGAGAAAGTTTTGCCCGAAGCGTTTACGGGCTAAGTGGCCCTGATGGACTCGATTATTCATTAGAGTTAACAATCATTTTGATGGCGAGATTAAGCGCCGTAATAAAACTGCCGACGTCCGCTTTTCCAAGGCCTGCCAGTTCAAGGGCGGTGCCGTGGTCAACGGAGGTGCGAATAAAGGGTAAACCGAGCGTAATATTCACGCCACGGCCAAAGCCCTGGTATTTTAGCACGGGAAGGCCCTGATCGTGGTACATTGCCAGCACGGCATCGGCATGGTCAAGATACTTCGGCTGAAAAAGGGTGTCGGCAGGCAGCGGCCCGCTCAGATTCATCCCTTTTGCCCGCATCTCTTCGAGTACCGGAATAATGGTATCGATCTCTTCCGTACCCATATGGCCGCCTTCGCCCGCATGGGGGTTCAGGCCGCAGACGAGTACGTGTGGCTCGGCGAGACCAAACTTATTCCGCAAATCATCGTGCAGGATGGTGATAACCTCCCGCAGCAGATCCGGCGTGATGGCGTCGCTGACCGCTTTTAGCGGCAGGTGCGTGGTCGCCAGCGCGACGCGCAGTTCTTCGGTCGCCAGCATCATCACCACTTTCGCCGCGCCCGAACGCTCTTCAAAGAACTCGGTATGCCCGGTAAACGGGATGCCTGCGTCGTTAATAATGCCTTTGTGCACAGGCCCGGTGACCAGCGCGGCAAATTCACCGTTCAGACAGCCGTCACAGGCACGCGCCAGCGTCTCGACGACGTAGCGACCGTTCTCCACGTTTAATTCACCCGGCGTCACCGGCGCATGCAGCGCAACGGGCAGCAGCGTTAGCGTACCGGCGCGTTGCGGTTTTGCGGGCTGTTCGGGAGCGTAGGGGAGAAGCGTGAGGGGAAGACCAAGAAGTTTCGCCCGCTCGGTGAGCAGGCTGGCATCAGCGCAGACGACCAGTTCAAGCGGCCAGTCGCGCTGGGCCAGTTGGATCGCGAGATCCGGACCAATCCCGGCGGGTTCGCCGGGAGTGATAACGACACGATGTTGAGTCATTAGTTGCTCAGAATTTTAACGTAAGCGCTGGCGCGCTGTTCCTGCATCCAGGTAGCCGCTTCTTCAGAGAACTTACGGTTCATCAGCATACGATAGGCACGATCTTTCTGTGCCGCATCGGTGCGGTCAACGTTGCGGGTGTCCAGCAGCTGAATCAGGTGCCAGCCGAAGGAAGAGTGAATCGGGGCGCTAATCTGGCCCTTGTTCAGCTTCATCAGCGCATCGCGGAACGACGGATCGTAGATGTCCGGGGTGGCCCAACCTAAATCACCGCCCTGGTTAGCCGAGCCTGGATCCTGAGACAGCTCACGAGCCGCTTTCTCAAAGGTGGTTTTGCCACTGCGGATATCCGCGGCAACCTGTTCCAGCTTCGCGCGAGCCTGGTCGTCGGTCATCACCGGAGATGGCTTAAGCAGAATGTGGCGAGCGTGGGTTTCGGTCACAGAGATGCTCTGAGACTGGCCGCGCATATCGTTGATTTTCAGGATGTGGAAGCCCACGCCGGAACGGATTGGACCGACGATATCGCCTTTCTTCGCGGTGCTCAGTGCCTGAGCGAAGATGGCTGGCAGTTCCTGAATACGACCCCAGCCCATCTGGCCGCCTTTCAGCGCCTGTTGGTCCGCGGAGTAGGTGATGGCGAGCTTGCCGAAGTCTGCGCCGTTACGCGCCTGCTCAACGATAGATTCGGCCTGGCTCTGTGCTTCGTTCACCTGATCGGAGGTTGGGTTTTCCGGCAGCGGCACCAGGATGTGGCTGAGGTTCAGCTCGGTGCTGGCGTCGTTCTGGTTACCAATCTGGTTTGCCAGCGCGTCCACTTCCTGCGGCAGAACGGTAATGCGGCGACGCACTTCGTTGTTGCGCACTTCAGAAATCAGCATCTCTTTGCGGATCTGGTTGCGATAGGTGTTGTAGTTCATCCCGTCGTACGCCAGGCGGCTACGCATCTGATCCATCGTCATATTGTTCTGCTTGGCGATGTTGGCAATGGCCGCGTCGAGCTGCTCATCGGAGACTTTGACGCCCATTTTCTGCCCCATCTGCAGGATAATCTGATCCATAATCAGACGCTCCAGAATCTGGTGACGAAGTGTCGCATCATCCGGCAGCTGCTGGCCAGCCTGGCCAGCGTTCATCTTAACGGATTGCATCAGGCCATCGACGTCGCTCTCGAGGACAACGCCATTATTTACGACGGCTGCTACTTTATCGACAACCTGTGGGGCAGCGAAGCTGGTATTCGCAACTAAGGCGATACCGAGAAGCAGCGTTTTCCAGTTCTTCATACTTTTTCCATTTCAATTAACCGCAGTGCGGATGATGTGTCTAACCAGTTACTTTACAGCGAACTCTGGTACGGCATGATGTTGGAACGCAGCATCTGCTGGGTACCCAGACCGTAGTTAGAGCTCAGACCACGCAGCTCAATGTTGAAGCCGATGGAGTTGTCATATTTCGACTGCCCGCCGGTTGAACCGTTGTAATCCCAACCGTTGAGCTTGCGCTCGTAGCCGACGCGAATCGCGTAACAGCAGGAGTTGTACTGCACGCCCAGCATCTGATCGGCGGGACTGTGTGTGTTGGTGTCAAAGTAGTAGGCACCGACGACGGACCAGCGATCGACAATCGGCCAGCTGGCCGTTGCGCCCACCTGCGAGATACCGTTACGGTACTGCTCGGCGGTGGAGTAGGTCGGCAGCGTTGCCTGGATGTATTCCGGGCTGGCGTAGCGATAGGTCAACTGCACCAAACGTTCGTCATCCTGGCGGTATTCGATCGCCGAACTGCTGTTAGCGATGTTGTTCAGACGCGTATCGTACTGAATGCCGCCGCGCAGACCCCATTTGTCGCTGATGCGCCAGTAAGTATCGCCTGCCCATACCAGTGAACCCGTTTTGTTGTCTTTCTCCCAGTTAATGTTGTCATCACCGGTGCGAGACTCGGTGAAATAGTAGATTTGACCAACAGAAACGTTAAAACGTTCAACGGCGGCGTCATCATAAACACGTGATGTGACGCCGGTCGTGATCTGGTTTGCGGAGGCAATGCGGTCGAGACCACTGTAGGTACGATCGCGGAACAGGCCGGAATAGTCGGACTGCAGCAGCGTGGAGTCGTAGTTGTTGATCTTGCTCTGATCGCGGTACGGCACATACAGATACTGTACACGCGGCTCCAGCGTTTGAGTGTAGCCCGGGCTGAGCACCATATCGCGCTCGAATACCATCTTACCATCGACTTTCAGCTGCGGCATGGTGCGGCTGACGGAGCTTGCCAGCGGATTATGGCTGCTGTCGCTGTTGTAGTCGTCGATATTGGTCTGGTCATAGTGCGTTGCCAGCAGCTTGGCTTCGGTGTTCAGGCTACCCCAACGATTGCCCAGCGGCAGGTTGATGGTTGGCTCAAGGTGAACACGCGTCGCTTCTGGCAGGCTGCCGTTGGTGTTGACGAACTTCACCGCCTGGGCATAGACATGGGTGTCAAAAGGCCCTACGTCGTTCTGGTAGAAGTTAACATCCAGCTGTGGTTCAGCAGAATAGGAGTTGCTGTTCTGGCGGTCAAAGACCTGGAACTGTTTGGTCGACACAGTGGCGTCAAAGTTCTGCACCGCATAGCCTACGCTCAGCTTCTGCGTGGCATAGCCGTCGGTACTGGAACCGTACTTCGAGTCAAAGTCGTTGAAGTAGTCCGGATCGCTGACTTTGGTGTAGTCGATATTGAAGCGCCACACCTGATCCATCACCCCGGCATGACGCCAGTAGAACAGCCAGCGGCGGCTGTTATCGTCGCTCGGGTGGTCGTTAGAATAGACGCTGTCGGAAGGCAGATAGTCCAGCTCGAAAAGGCCTTGTCCGGCCTGGGTCAGATAGCGGAATTCGTTCTCCCACATAACGCCGCCGCGCTTATCCATGTAGTGCGGCGTGAGCGTCGCATCCATGTTTGGCGCGATGTTCCAGTAGTACGGCAGCATGAACTCGAAGCCGTTAGAACTGCCGTACTTGGCGTTGGGGATCAGGAAGCCTGAACGACGTTTGTCGCCAACCGGTAATTGCAGGTATGGACTATAGAACACCGGCACCGGGCCAATTTTGAAGCGAGCGTTCCAGATCTCGGCGACCTGTTCCTCGCGGTCATGGATCACTTCACTGCCGACCACGCTCCAGGTGTTAGAACCCGGCAGACAGGAGGTAAAGGTACCATTTTCCAGAATGGTATAGCGGTTTTCACCACGCTGTTTCATGACATCGGCGGTACCGCGGCCCTGACGGCCAACCATCTGGTAGTCGCCTTTCCAGACGTTGGTATCTTTGGTATTCAGGTTTGACCAGGCTTTTGGCCCTTTCAGAATCACCTGATTATCGTCATAGTGGACGTTGCCGAGCGCATCAACGGTGCGCACCGGCGTAGCCATACCCTCAGCCTGCTTTTGGTGCAGCTGAACTTCATCAGCCTGCAGGCGGCTATTACCCTGATTAATATCGATGTTGCCTTTAAATGAGGCATTATCCGGGTAGTTGCCATCAGCGTGGTCGGCCGTAATGGTGACAGGCTGCTCGTTTGTCGGGCCGCTCACCAGTGGACGATCGTAGCTCGGTATGCCAAGCATACATTGAGAGGCGAGATCGGCTGCCATTCCCTGCTGGCTGTACAAGGCGCTGGCGATCATGGTCGCGAGGAGAGTGGGAATACGTTTTTTCATACGTTGTATTTGTTGTTCCGTCATCTATAGCATTGCGGCATGCAAACGGTCAGAGACTAACGTACTCATCGTTCTCACGCTAGTTTTATCCTGCCCGTTCTCGCCAGAGGTGTTATGCACGGCATTGAATGACAGGTATGATAATGCATATTTTAGCCGCTGGCATGACGATTTGGGGAGTATATGCAGTATTGGGGAAAAGTGATTGGTGTGGCGGTTGCCCTGATGATGGGCGGTGGCTTCTGGGGCGTAGTCCTCGGGCTGCTCGTGGGTCACATGTTTGATAAGGCGCGCAGCCGTCGCGTGAACTGGTTTGCTAACCAACAGCAGCGTCAGTCGCTGTTTTTTGCGACCACGTTTGAAGTGATGGGGCACCTGACCAAATCGAAAGGGCGCGTGACGGAGGCGGATATTCATATTGCGAGTCTGTTTATGGACCGCATGAATCTGCACGGTGAGTCGCGCACGGCGGCGCAGCAGGCGTTTCGCGTCGGTAAGTCGGATAATTACCCGCTGCGCGAAAAGATGCGTCAATTCCGTAGCGTGTGTTTTGGGCGTTTCGATCTGATTCGGATGTTTCTTGAAATCCAGATTCAGGCGGCGTTTGCCGACGGATCGCTGCACCCGAACGAGCGCGACGTGCTGTACATCATTGCCGAAGAGCTGGGTATCTCCCGTGACCAGTTTGATCAGTTCCTGCGTATGATGCAGGGCGGCGCGCAGTTTGGCGGCGGCTATCATCAACACTCTCAGGGCGGTCAGGGTGGCGGCTGGCAGCAGGCGCAGCGCGGGCCGACGCTGGAGGATGCCTGCAACGTGCTGGGCGTGAAGCCGAGCGACGATGCCACGACCATCAAGCGCGCCTATCGTAAGCTGATGAGCGAACATCACCCGGATAAGCTGGTGGCGAAAGGGCTGCCGCCGGAGATGATGGAGATGGCCAAGCAGAAGGCGCAGGAAATTCAGAAGGCGTACGAGCTGATTAAAGAGCAGAAAGGGTTTAAGTAAGCGCCCGGCCCTGTCCCCAAAGGGGCAAGGGAGAAAACCGAAACCTGAAGCGCATGCGAACGGTTACCTCTCCCCTGCGGGGAGAGGTAAAACTGGCGCGGTCTAAAAATCCACTGGCGCCTTAAACGTCATGCTATTGCCAAACTTTGGATGCGTAATGGTTAACGTCTCGGCGTGCAGCTGCAACCGCGGCGCCATCGCCAGCGCCTCGTCGTGGGCGTAGAAGCGATCGCCGAGAATCGGGTGGCCCAGCGCCAGCATGTGCACGCGCAGCTGGTGAGAGCGCCCGGTAATCGGTTTGAGCTTCACCCGCGCGGTGTTATCCGCCGCATACTCCAGCACTTCATATTCCGTTTGCGCCGCCTTGCCGGTTTCATAGCACACTTTCTGCTTTGGCCGGTTCGGCCAGTCGCAAATCAGCGGTAAATCCACCAGACCTTCCTGCGGTTGCGGATGTCCCCACACGCGCGCCACGTACTGCTTTTTCGGCTCGCGCTCGCGGAACTGGCGCTTAAGCTCCCGTTCCGCAGCTTTGGTCAGGGCCACTACGATCACACCGCTGGTCGCCATATCCAGACGGTGTACGGACTCCGCCTGGGGATAATCGCGCTGCACGCGGGTCATGATGCTGTCTTTATGCTCCTCAAGACGGCCCGGGACGGACAACAAGCCGCTCGGCTTGTTGACCACCATAATGTGCTCATCCTGATAGAGAATAACCAGCCACGGGTCCTGCGGCGGATGGTAGTTTTCCATTCCCATAACGGCTCCGGTTACTGGTGAGTGACGACGATAAGACGCAGCGCGTCAAGACGCCATCCCGCCTGGGACAGGCTTTCCATCACCTGCTGACGGTTGCTTTCAATTGCCGAAAGCTCATCGTCGCGGATGTTCGGGTTCACCGCCTTCAGGGCTTCCAGACGCGACAGCTCGGCGCTGAGTTTCTCGTCCGCCTCTTCACGCGCGGCGGCAATCAGCGCCTGCGCGGCTTTCTCAATCTGCGCTTCGCCTTTTTGCAGGATTGTGTGCACATCCTGCTGCACCGCGTTCACCAGCTTGCTGCCGGTATGGCGATTCACCGCGCTGAGCTGACGGTTGAAGGTTTCAAACTCGACCTGCGCGGCGAGGTTGGTGCCATTTTTGTCGAGTAGCATACGCACCGGCGTCGGCGGCAAGAAGCGGTTGAGCTGCAGCTGCTTCGGCGCCTGAGCTTCCACCACGTAGATCAGCTCCAGCAGCAGCGTGCCGACCGGCAGCGCTTTGTTTTTCAGCAGCGAAAGGGTACTGCTGCCGGTGTCGCCGGAGAGGATCAGATCCAGCCCGTTGTGAATCAGCGGGTGTTCCCAGGTCAGGAACTGAGCGTCTTCGCGCGACAGGGCGATGTCTCGTTCGAAAGTGACCGTGCAGCCGTCTTCCGGCAGGCCCGGGAAGTCCGGCACCAGCATGTGGTCGGACGGCGTCAGGACGATCAGGTTCTCGCCGCGGTCGTCCTGGTTAATGCCGACGATGTCGAACAGGTTCATCGCGAAGGCGATCAGGTTGGTGTCGTCATCCTGCTCTTCAATGCTTTCTGCCAGCTTCTGCGCTTTTTCGCCGCCGTTGGAATGGATCTCCAGCAGACGGTCGCGGCCCTGTTCGAGCTGCGCCTTCAGCGCATCGTGCTGCTCGCGGCTGGATTTAATCAGCTCGTCGAAGCCTTCGGTGGTTTCCGGCGCGGCCAGATAGGTGATCAGCTGGTCGTGCACGCTGTCATAGATAGTACGACCGGTCGGGCAGGTATGTTCGAACGCATCCAGACCTTCGTGGTACCAGCGCACCAGCACGGACTGCGCGGTTTTCTCTAAATAAGGTACGTGGATCTGAATATCGTGCGCCTGGCCGATACGGTCCAGACGGCCAATACGCTGCTCCAGCAGGTCCGGGTTGAACGGCAGGTCGAACATCACCAGGTTGCTGGCGAACTGGAAGTTACGGCCTTCAGAGCCGATTTCCGAGCACAGCAGCACCTGCGCGCCGCTGTCTTCTTCGCCAAACCAGGCGGCGGCGCGGTCGCGTTCGATAATCGACATGCCTTCGTGGAACACGGCGGCACGGATGCCTTCACGCTCGCGCAGCACTTGCTCCAGCTGGAGCGCGGTAGCCGCTTTGGCGCAGATGACCAAAACCTTCTGGGAGCGATGGCTGGTCAGGTAGCCCATCAGCCACTCAACGCGCGGGTCGAAGTTCCACCAGGTGCCGGTATCGCCTTCAAACTCCTGATAAATCTGTTCCGGGTAGAGCATGTCGCGCGCGTGCTCTTCGGCGCTTTTGCGGGCGCCCATAATGCCGGAAACCTTAATTGCCGTCTGGTACTGCGCCGGCAGCGGCAGTTTGATGGTGTGCAGCTCGCGTTTCGGGAAGCCTTTCACGCCGTTACGGGTATTACGGAACAGCACGCGGCTGGTGCCGTGGCGGTCCATCAGCATGCTGATCAGCTCCTGGCGCGCAGCCTCGGAGCCTTCGCGATCGCTGTTGGCAGTTTGCAGCAGCGCTTCGATATCCTGCTCGCCAATCAGCTCGCCGAGCATGTTCAGCTCGTCGTTGCTGAGCTTATTCCCCGCCAGCAGCAGCGCCACGGCGTCGGCTACTGGACGGTAGTTTTTCTGTTCTTCGACAAACTGCTCAAAATCGTGGAAGCGGTTCGGGTCCAGCAGGCGCAGACGGGCAAAGTGGCTTTCCATTCCGAGTTGTTCCGGCGTTGCGGTCAGCAGCAGGACCCCCGGTACACGCTCGGCCAACTCTTCAATGGCCAGATATTCGCGACTTGGCGCGTCTTCGCTCCACACCAGGTGGTGCGCTTCGTCGACGACCATCAGATCCCACTCGGCGTCGCACAGATGCTCCAGGCGCTGTTTGTTGCGGCGCACGAAGTCCAGCGAGCAGATCACCAGCTGTTCGGTTTCAAACGGGTTGTAGGCATCGTGCTGGGCTTCGGCATAGCGCTCGTCGTCGAACAGCGCGAAGCGCAGGTTGAAGCGGCGCAGCATTTCAACCAGCCACTGATGTTGCAGGGTTTCCGGAACAATAATCAGCACGCGCTGAGCGGCGCCGGAGAGCAGCTGCTGGTGCAGGATCATCCCGGCTTCAATGGTTTTCCCTAAGCCCACTTCGTCTGCCAGCAGGACGCGCGGCGCATGACGACGGCCGACGTCATGGGCGATGTTGAGCTGATGGGGGATCAGGCTGGTGCGCTGGCCGCGCAGGCCGCTCCACGGCATGCGGTATTGCTCGCTCTGGTATTTACGCGCGCGGTAGCGCAGCGCAAATCGGTCCATACGGTCAATTTGCCCGGCAAAGAGACGGTCTTGCGGCTTGCTGAACACCAGTTTGCTGTCGAGCAGCACTTCGCGCAGCATCACGTTGGTTTCTTCGGTATCCAGGCGGGTGCCGATATATGCCAGCAGGCCATTTTCTTCTTTAACTTCATCAACGAGCAACTGCCAGCCTTCATGGCTTGTGATCGTGTCGCCGGGGTTGAACATTACGCGGGTCACGGGGGAGTCACTACGGGCGTACAGACGGTTCTCTCCGGTTGCCGGAAAGAGCAGGGTGACGGTGCGTGCATCCATTGCAACAACAGTACCAAGTCCCAGTTCGCTTTCTGTATCGCTGATCCAGCGTTGACCAAGTGTAAAAGGCATATATGTTCGGCTCTATCTTTAATAAATTGCAGGCAATATTCAGCCACCACCTGAAAGGAGGCGGCGAGTGAATTTGGTCCAGGAATGGAAAGGGCGCTATGGTACTGGATGGCGGGACGTTAGTCACCTGTCAAAACAACCCCAGTTGCCCCGTCACTATTGTAGCAAAATCGTCGTCAACAAAGGGGAGAATTCCTTCGGCGACGGGGGCTAATTGTTTGGTGAGATAGTGGTCGTAGTCGAGCGGCGACTGCTGGTAGTCCAGTGGCTCCGGGCCGTTGGTGGTCCAGACGTAGCGGATGCTACCGCGCTGCTGGTACTGCTGCGGACGTCCTAACCGCACGTTCTGTTCATCAGCAAGGCGCGCGGCGCGGACATGCGGCGGCACGTTGCGCTGATAGTCTGCAAGCGGACGCCGCAGCTGCTTGCGGTAGACTAACTGTTCATCCAGCTCGCCGTTCATCAGCTTATCAATGGTTTCGAGGATAAAATCCCGGTACGGTTCGTTGCGGAAGATGCGCAGATACAGCGCCTGCTGGAACTGCTGCGCCAGCGGTGTCCAGTCGGTGCGTACGGTCTCCAGCCCCTTATACATCATCCGCTGCTTGTCGCCGTCCTGAATCATCCCGGCATAGCGTTTCTTGCTGCCGGTATCGGCACCGCGAATGGTCGGCATCAGGAAACGGCAAAAGTGGGTTTCAAACTCCAGTTCCAGCGCGCTGGTCAGCCCGCTTTTTTGCAGCTCGTCGGCCCACCATTGGTTCACGAAGCCGACCAGCGCGCGGCCAATGGTTGCTGCCTCTTCTTCGCCATGTGCGCGTTTGAGCCAGACGAAGGTGGAGTCAGTATCGCCGTAAATCACGTCATAGCCCTGAGACTCAATCAGCGCCCTGGTCTGGCGCATGATCGCGTGGCCGCGCATGGTGATAGATGACGCCAGGCGCGGATCGAAAAAGCGGCAAGCGCTGGTGCCCAGCACGCCATAGAAGGCGTTCATAATGATCTTTAGCGCCTGAGAAAGCGGCTTATTTTTCTGCTGTTTGGCTTCATCACGGGCGTGCCAGATCTGGCTGACGATCCCTGGCAGACAGTGTTTGTCACGCGAAAACCAGGCATCCAGAAAACCTTCGGTACTGTGCGCCGCATCGGGGTGCGCCATCCCTTCAATCAGCCCTACCGGATCGATCAGGAAAGAACGGATGATCGACGGGTACAGGCTTTTGTAGTCGAGGACCAGTACCGAGTCGTACAAGCCGGGGCGGGAGTCCATGACATAACCGCCGGGGCTGGCCTGCGGCGGCACTTCGCCGAAATTCGGCGCGACGTAGCCGAGGCGATGCATCCGCGGAAAATAGAGGTGGCTGAAAGCCGCGACCGAACCGCCGTGCCGATCGACCGCCAGGCCGTTGACCGTGGCGCGCTCCAGTAAAAAAGGCATGATCTCGGTCTGGTGGAAGATGCGCGTCACCAGCTCGCAGTCTTTGAGGTTATAGGTCGCCAGTGCGGGCTTATCTTCGGCGAAACGGCGGTCAATTTCGTCCATTCGGTCCCATGGGTTATCTATCGCCTTGCCTTCGCCCAGCAGCTCGCGGGCGACGTTCTCCAGCGAAAACGAGGTGAAGTTCCAGAAGGCGGATTTCAGCGCCTCGATGCCGTCGATAATCAGCCGCCCTGCGGCCTGAGCGAAGAATACGCCGTTCTTAAAGCCGTGTTCACGCCACTCCAGTTCGCTGCCGCCGCGCCCGAGCAATAGCGGCACTTTGTAGCGTTCGGCGCTTTTTTGCAGTACGCGCAGGTCGAACTGCACGACGTTCCAGCCAATCAGCACGTCCGGGTCATGTTCGGCAAACCAGGCGTTGAGTTTTTCCAGCAGCAGCGGGCGGCTGGCGACATATTCGAGATGAAAATCGACCTGCGGCGGCTGCGCGGGCGGGCTGCCGAGCATGTAGACGGTGCGTTGCCCGCAGCCTTCCAGCCCGATGCAGTACAGTTCGCCGTGGCGGCTGGTTTCGATATCCAGCGACACCCATTTCAGCGGCGGGCGGTACTCGGGGTGCGGCTTCATGCGTGCGTTACGCAGCCCGGTTGCCGATTTTTCGCCTTCAACCCACACGGGGGCGGTGATAAAGCGCTCCATCAGATAGCGCTCCGGCGGGCGGATATCGGCTTCGTAGACGGTGATGCCGTTCTCGCGGAGCACTTTTTCCAGCCGCATGAGCTGGCGATGGGCGCGGCAGTACAGGCCGAAAACCGGCTGACGGTGGAAATCTTTGAGGGCCAGCGGGGCTACCCGTACGCCGTTTTCGCCGTGCAGCAGGCGTTCAACCTGCGTACGCTGAGATTCAGGGATAAATGCAACAGATTCCTGCGGCGGCAGGGTGACCTGTAGCGGGCCGTCGTCGGTCGCCAGCCAGAAAGCCAGTTCAGTGCCCTGCGGCGTATCCCGCCAGTGGCGGGTGAGTAAAAAACCGGCTTGTGGCTGCGTCACGCGTGCTCTCATCAACAAAAAACCAGGCTTGAGTATAGCCTGGTTTAGATAAAGAAGCTGGTGTTTTATACAGGTGTCGCCGGGGGATTCCGGAGTAGGCTGCGCCTCGTCCAGGCTACTGCCCGTAATACGCTTTCGCGCCGTGCTTGCGCAGATAGTGCTTATCCAGCAGCGTCTGCTGCATCTCCGGTAACTGCGGCGCCAACTGGCGGCAGAAGATGCCCATATAGGCGATCTCTTCCAGCACGATGGCGTTATGCACCGCGTCTTCGGCGTTTTTCCCCCACGCGAACGGGCCATGAGAGTGGACCAGTACGCCGGGCATTTGCGCCGGATCAATGCCGTTATCACGGAAGGTTTCGACAATGACCGCGCCGGTTTCCCATTCGTAGTCGCCGTTGATTTCTTCATCGGTCATCAGGCGAGTGCAGGGCACCGGGCCGTAAAAATAGTCGGCGTGGGTGGTCCCTGTCGCCGGAATTGGCTGCCCGGCCTGCGCCCAGATGGTGGCGTGACGCGAGTGGGTGTGCACGATGCCGCCGAGCGTTGGAAACGCCTGATACAGCAGGCGATGAGTCGGTGTATCGGAGGATGGCTTTTTGTTGCCTTCCACCACTTCTCCGGTTTCCAGGCTGACCACCACCATATCTTCGGCGGTCATCACGCCGTAATCAACGCCGGACGGCTTAATCACCAGCAGGCCACGCTCGCGGTCGACGGCACTGACGTTGCCCCAGGTGAGGGTGACCAGATTGTGTTTTGGCAGCGCCAGATTAGCGTTCAGGACCTGGCGTTTGAGTTCTTCTAACATGTTTTGCTCCGAGTCTGAATTTCCCTCACCCCGACCCTCTCCCATAGGGAGAGGGGGAAGGGCGGAGTCTGTGCCCGATTGGTTCCCTCTCCCCGTTAGTGAGGGGGAAGGGCGGAGTTCTCGCTCGATCGGTCCCCTCTCCCGTTGGGAGAGGGTTAGGGTGAGGGGGAAAGCGGCTTAACGTTTGGACCCGTAATACACTTCGTTCCAGCGCAGCGCGTCTTTAAAGGCCGGCATGCGGGTGTCGTTGTCGATCACCGCAATTTCGATATCATGCAGCTCGGCGAACTGGCGCATATCGTCTAGCGTCAGCGCGTGGCTGAACACGGTGTGGTGCGCACCGCCCGCAACGATCCACGCTTCAGACGCGGTTTCGAGGTTTGGATGCGCTTTCCACAGGGCGTTCGCTACCGGCAGCTTCGGCAGATCGTGCGGGGTTTTTACGGTTTCAATGGTGTTAACCAGCAGGCGATAGCGATCGCCGAGATCGATCATGCTGGCGACGATCGCCGGGCCGGTTTGGGTGTTGAAGATCAGACGCGCCGGATCGGCCTTGCCGCCGATGCCGAGGTGCTGGACGTCGAGCAGCGGTTTCTCTTCCACCGCGATAGACGGGCACACTTCCAGCATGTGTGAGCCGAGCACCAGGTCGTTACCGCCGTTAAAGTGGTAGGTGTAGTCTTCCATAAATGAGGTGCCGCCCTGTAGACCGGTCGACATCACTTTCATAATGCGAAGCAGGGCGGCGGTTTTCCAGTCGCCTTCGCCCGCAAAGCCATAGCCTTGCTGCATCAGGCGCTGCACGGCGAGGCCCGGGAGCTGTTTCAGGCCGTGCAAATCTTCAAAGGTGGTGGTGAAGGCGTGGAAGCCGCCTTCTTCGAGGAAGCGCTTCATGCCCAGCTCGATGCGTGCGGCGTCCAGCACGTTCTGGCGCTTGTCGCCGTGAATCTGGGTAGCCGGAGTGAAGCGGTAGCTGCTTTCGTATTCGTCAATCAGCGCGCTGATTTCACCGTCGGTAACTGCGTTGACGACCTGCACCAGGTCGCCCACCGCCCAGGTGTTCACGGAGAAACCGAACTTGATCTGCGCCGCGACTTTATCGCCGTCGGTGACCGCCACTTCACGCATGTTGTCGCCAAAGCGGCACACTTTCAGCTGACGAGTATCAATCTTAGAGACCGCCTGGCGCATCCATGAGCCAATGCGCTCTTGCGCATGTTTGTCCTGCCAGTGGCCGGTGACCACGCTGTGCTGTTGACGCATGCGTGCGCCGATGAAACCGAACTCGCGGCCGCCGTGTGCGGTCTGGTTCAGGTTCATAAAGTCCATATCGATGCTGTCCCACGGCAGCGCCGCGTTGAACTGGGTATGGAATTGCAGCAGCGGTTTATTGAGGATGGCGAGGCCGTTGATCCACATCTTCGCCGGAGAGAAGGTGTGCAGCCAGACGATCAGACCAGCACATTTCTGGTCGTAGTTCGCGTCGTGGCAGATGGCGGTGATTTCGTCCGGGCGGGTACCCAGCGGCTTCAGCACCAGTTTGCACGGTAGTTTCCCTTCGGCGTTTAAGGCATTGACCACGTGCTCCGCGTTTTGCGTCACCTGACGCAGCGTTTCCGGCCCATACAGGTGCTGGCTACCAATGACAAACCACACTTCATAATTATCAAAAACGGTCATGTTCGTATCCTTTAATGAGTCAGGGCTGCGCGGGTAGCGGCGGTTTTTTCCGACGAAGCAGCAGGGAGATAATGGTGTTCAGCGCTTTCGGCCCATTGCTGGTAGCGCTGATAGAGTTCTTCAAAGCGTGCAGCCTGCGCCGGGCGTGGCTGTAAGGTATGTTCTACGCGGCTGGCCATTTTGCCCTGCGCGGTCGGGATATCGGCGTAAACGCCGGCGGCTACCGCGGCGAAGATAGCCGCACCCAGCGCGCAGCATTGGTCGGAGGCGACGATTTGCAGCGGACGATTCAGCACGTCGCAGCAGGCCTGCATGATGACGCGGTTTTTACGCGCGATGCCGCCCAGCGCCATGACGTTGTTCACTGCAATACCCTGGTCGGTGAAGCACTCCATGATGGCTCGCGCGCCGAAGGCGGTGGCGGCAATCAGCCCGCCAAACAGTGCCGGAGCGTCGGTGGCGAGGTTTAAATCAGTAATGACCCCTTTCAGGCGCTGATTCGCGTTCGGGGTGCGGCGACCATTAAACCAGTCGAGCACCACCGGGAGATGGTCGAGCGACGGGTTAGCGGCCCAGGCTTCGGTCAATGCAGGTAACAGCTGTTTCTGGCTGGCTTTGATCTGCTCTTTCAGCTCCGGGTGCTGTGCGGCAAGCTGCTCCAGCGGCCAGCCAAGTACGCGACCAAACCAGGCATAGATGTCGCCGAATGCGGATTGACCTGCCTCCATACCGATAAAGTCCGGCACCACGCTACCGTCCACCTGGCCGCAGATACCTTTCACGGTACGGTTGCCAACGCTCTGTTTATCAGCAATCAGAATGTCGCAGGTTGAAGTGCCAATGACTTTCACCAGCGCATTAGGCTGTGCGCCTGCGCCAACCGCGCCCATATGGCAGTCGAACGCGCCGCCGGAAATAGCGACTTGGGTAGAAAGCCCCAGGCGCTCCGCCCATTCGGCGGTTAGCGTGCCGACCGGCACGTCGGCAGTCCAGGTTTCGTTAAACAGCGGGCAGGGCAGATGCTGGTTGATAATGGGATCCAGTTCGTCGAAGAACGACGCCGGCGGCAGGCCGCCCCAGCTTTCGTGCCACAGCGATTTATGCCCGGCACTGCAGCGACCGCGACGGATATCCTGCGGGCGGGTGGTGCCGGAAAGCAGCGCGGGAACCCAGTCGCACAGCTCAATCCACGATGCTGCGGCTTGCGCCACGGCGGGGTCTTCGCGAGTGACATGAAGAATCTTGGCCCAGAACCATTCGCTGGAGTAAATACCGCCAATATAGCGAGAGTAATCTTCTTTGCCCGGCTGGTGGCACAGGCGGGTGATGGCCTCTGCCTCTTCTACTGCGGTGTGATCTTTCCACAGTACGAACATGGCGTTCGGGTTGTCGGCGAACGCCTCTTTCAGCGCCAGCACGTTGCCGTCGGCGTCAATCGGCGCCGGGGTGGAGCCGGTGCTGTCAACGCCGATGCCGACCACGTCCGCGCGCTGGGCGCTGGAAAGCTCGGCCAGCACGCCCTTCAGCGCCGCTTCCATGGATTCAATATAGTCGCGCGGGTGGTGGCGGAAACGGTTGTTCGGCGCGTCGCAGAAACGCCCTTCCTGCCAGCGCGGATACCACTCAACGCTGGTCGCGATTTCTTCCCCCGTCGCGCAATCTACTGCCAGGGCGCGGACTGAGTCACTGCCAAAATCGAGGCCAATTGCGATTGCCATCGTGTTACTCCATCTCAATGAAAACGTGATAGTGAAACAGTAGATATCCCCGCAAAAAAACGTCAGGCTGGAACCGCTAATCTTATGGATGATCTTGCTGTGACCTCACAAAGTGTGACGCCGTGCAAATAATCAATGTGGACTTTTCTGTCGTCTTTATAGACACTTCAGTTGTGGTTATGAGCCGGCTTCTCTTCCGGCTTTATTCTCTAAGTGCCTTGAAATAACAGGGTTGACAGCCGCGTCGGTTCTGTTATTCATTGAGCGCGGCGGCCGTGCCGATAAAAAGCCGAATATGGATAATTGGTTTCTTTAAATATCAGTGAGAGCGTGCAGAAATGGCTGAAATGCAAAACGATCCCCTGCTGCCTGGTTATTCCTTTAACGCCCATCTGGTGGCGGGGTTAACGCCGATTGAAGCCGGTGGTTACCTGGACTTTTTCATCGACCGACCGCTGGGCATGAAGGGGTTTATTCTGAACCTGACGGTGCGCGGTGAAGGGGTGATTGAAAACCAGGGTAAGCAGTTTGTCTGCCGCCAGGGGGACATGCTGCTGTTCCCGCCGGGCGAAATTCACCACTATGGACGTCACCCGGACGCCAGCGAGTGGTATCATCAGTGGGTCTATTTCCGCCCGCGAGCCTACTGGCACGAGTGGCTAAACTGGCCCGCCATCGTGGCGCAAACCGGTTTTTATCGCCCGGATGAAGCGCACCAGAGCGAAATTTCCGAGCTGTTCGGTAAAATTATCGACGCCGGACAGGGCGTAGGGCGCTATTCCGAACTGCTGGCCATCAACCTGCTTGAGCAACTGCTGCTGCGGCGCATGGAGGCGATCAACGAATCGCTGCATCCGCCCATGGATAACCGCGTACGCGATGCCTGCCAGTACATCAGCGATCATCTTGCCGATAGTCAGTTTGATATTGCCAGCGTGGCCCAGCACGTCTGCCTGTCGCCATCAAGGCTGTCGCATCTTTTCCGGCAGCAACTGGGCGTTAGCGTGCTGAGCTGGCGTGAGGATCAGCGCATCAGCCAGGCCAAGCTGCTGCTGAGCACCACGCGCATGCCGATTGCCAGCGTCGGGCGCAATGTCGGCTTTGAAGATCAGCTCTATTTCTCCCGGGTCTTTAAAAAATGTACCGGTGCCAGCCCCAGCGAATTCCGCGCTGGCTGTGAATAAAAAGTAAAGAAAAGGAAATGCACTGTGTCGGCTTTTGTCTTTGCCAGTAAACTATTTAGACAATTGATGGCTTGACGATGCAGAGGGGGCTCTGGAGAATCCCTGCTTCGTTTTCAAACCGGGCACACTATGCAAGCATTGCTGGAACACTTTATTACGCAGTCCACGACCTACTCGCTGATTGCGGTGGCGCTGGTGGCGTTTCTGGAATCACTGGCGTTAGTGGGGCTGATTTTGCCGGGCACCGTGATGATGGCAGGCCTGGGCGCGCTTATTGGCGGCGGCGAGGTGAACTTCTGGCAGGCGTGGCTGGCGGGGATCGTGGGCTGCCTGCTGGGTGATTGGATCTCCTTCTGGCTGGGTTGGCGCTTTAAAAAGCCGCTGCACCGCTGGTCGTTTATGAAGAAAAACAAAGCGCTGCTCGATAAAACCGAATACGCGCTGCATCAGCACAGTATGTTTACGATTCTGGTTGGCCGCTTTATTGGGCCCACACGCCCCGTGGTGCCCATGGTGGCGGGCATGCTCGACCTGCCGATTGCCCGGTTTATTCCCCCGAATATCATTGGTTGCCTGCTGTGGCCGCCACTCTATTTCCTGCCGGGGATCCTCGCCGGCGCGGCGATTGATATTCCCGCCGATGAAAATAGCGCCAGCTTTAAGTGGCTGCTGCTGGCGGCGGCGTTGCTGTTGTGGCTCGGCGCGTGGCTGTGCTGGCGACTGTGGCGTAGCGCAAAGGAGAATCACGACCGTCTCAGCAACGTGCTGACGCGTCAGCGTTTACTGATTCTGGCGCCGCTGATTCTGGGAGTTGGCGTGGTGGCGCTGGTCAGCGTGATTCGCCATCCGCTGATGCCGGTGTATATCGAGATTTTGCGTAAGGTGGTCGGGCTGTAACGTGCCTGATGGCGGCTACGTGCGTACCCATTTGTAGGCCGGATAAGGCGTAGCCGCCATCCGGCAATCCCTCACTCAGCGATACCTAACAATGCCGAAGCGCTGGCCTTACCGCTCAGCAGCGCTTCGGTCTTACCATCCCAGGCGATTCGCCCTTCCGCCACCACCATTGCTCGCGCCGCAATTCGCGCCGCGTCTTCAACGCTGTGCGACACCATCAGCAGCGTCAGATTCTGGCGCTGACACACGTCGTCGACTAATTGCAGCATCTCCTGACGTAGCGCCGGATCGAGCGCGGAAAAGGGTTCGTCCAGTAGCAGAATGGGTTGCTGCCGCACCAGGCAACGGGCCAGCGCGGCGCGTTGGCGCTGGCCGCCGGAAAGCTCGCCCGGTAGCCTTTCCAGCATTGATTCAATCCCCATTTGCCCGGCGATGACCTGTAGCCTGCGTTGCTGATCGTCGGTGAGCTTGAGGCGCGGGCTCATCCCCAGGCTGATGTTCTGGCGCACCGTCAGGTGGCTGAAGAGATTATTTTCCTGAAACAGCATCGACACCGGTCGCTGGGACGGCGGCGTATGCGTATGGACGCGGCCTTCCAGCATGATGGTGCCGCTGGCGGGCGTCAGAAATCCAGCGATCAGATTGAGCAGCGTCGATTTCCCCGCGCCGCTTGGGCCGAGCACCGCAATTTTCTCGCCCTGGGCAATCGTGGCGCTAAAGCGCATCGGCAGGTGCTGATACAGCCAGGTCACATCATTCAGTTTTAGCATGGCGTCCGGGTAACTTTTCAATCACGGTAAAGAGCAGGAAGCAGAGCAGTAACAGTATCAGCGCCGTCACCGCGCCGTCCTGACTGCGGTAGGCGCCAATCTGCTGGTAAAGATAAAACGGCAGCGTGCGGAAATTCTCGTTGCCGAATAACGCCACCACGCCGAAATCGCCGATCGACAGCACGCAGGCAAACGCCAGCGCTTGCGCCAGCGGTCTTTTGAGCGCGCGTAATTCAATTACCCGCAGGCGAGTAAACCCGCTAAGCCCCAGCGACTCGCAGAGAATGCTGTAGCGTGCAGTGATGTCGCGCATCGGCGTTTCCAGCACCTTCAGCGCGTAGGGTACCGCCATCAGCGCGTTGGTGAAGATGACAATCCCGTCGGCGGAGTCGGGCAGGCCGATGGTGTTATTAAGCAGCAGGAAGAAGCCGGTGGCCAGCACGATGCCCGGCATCGCGAGAATCAGCATCCCGCTCAGTTCCATCGTCTGACCGGCCAGCGGCTGGTTACGCGCCCGCAGCTCGCGACTGCTCCACAGCAGCATCATGGTCAGCGTCACGCTAAGCAGACCTGCGGCGAGAGCAATACGCAGCGACGTGCCCAGCGCCTGCCACAGGATTGGCTGCGTAAATACGGACAGCATCGATGGATGAATGCCATCGATGACCACCGCCAGCAGCGGCGGCAGCAGTAACAGCAGGGTCAGGAAGATAAGTACACCATCGGCGATGCGGCTGTGCCAGCGATCGTCCGGGTCACGCCAGCCTTGAATCTGGCTATTGCCCACCGCAATGGCCCGGCTCATACGCTGGCTAAGCAGCACCAGCGCCAGACAGCAGGTCATCTGAATCAACGCCAGCATTGCCGCTCGCGCCGGATCGTAATCAAAGTTCAGCGCCTGGTAGATCGCCAGCTCAATGGTAGTGGCGGAAGGCCCGCCGCCCAGCGACAGCACGGTGGCGAAGCTGGCGAAGCAGAGCATAAAAATCAGCGTGGCGATGGGCAGAATCTGTCGCCGCATCCAGGGCCATTCCACGTAGCGGAAGAACGGGTAGCCGCGCATTCCAAGCTGAGCGGCAAGCTGGCGCTGCTCGCCGGGGATTTGCTCCAGCGCTTGCAGCAGCAGACGGGTCGCCATCGGCATGTTGAAAAAGACGTGCGCCAGCAGAATGCCTTGCAGGCCGTAGGGGGAGAAATTCCACTGCCAGCCGAGCCAGGCATACAGTTGCGCCAGCCATCCCTGACGGCCATAGACGGTCAGAATGCCGAAGACGGCGACCAGCACCGGCAGGATGAGGGTCATCGCGCACAGGCGCAGCAACAGTTGACGGCCGGGGAAACGGCGTCGATAGAGCGCGCGGGCAAGGAAAATGGCGGGCAGCACCGATAACAGCGCAGAGAGAAACGCCTGCCAGAAGGAGAAGCGCACCACGTGCCACAGATAGCTATCGCCGAGCAGCGTTGACCACGACGTTTCGGGGGCGTTTAGCCACAGCGCCAGAAAAGCCGCCAGAGCGACGGCCACCATCAATGTGGTGGCCGTGAGCCCAGGGTAGAGCCAACCCGGAATTAGCGGCTGGCGGCGCGGAGCCATGTATTAATCCAGTTTTGACGTTCGCTGGCGACCTGCTGTGGCGTGAACTCAAGCGAGGTCTGCGGTTTCACCAGGCTGTTAAAACCTTCCGGCAGCGCAACCTGGGTTACCGGATACATCCAGTTGCCGGTCGGGATGGCGTTCTGGAAAGCTGGAGAGACCATAAATTGCAGGAATTTGTCCGCCAGTTTTTGCTGCTTGCTGGCCGCGGTTTTTGCCGCCACTTCGACTTGCAGGTAATGGCCTTCGGCAAACGGCGCCGCCGCGTAGTTGTCTTTCTTCTCTTCAATGATGTGATAGGCCGGGGAGGTGGTATAGCTCAGCACCAGGTCGCCTTCCCCTTTCAGGAACAGGCCGTAGGCTTCGCTCCAGCCTTTGGTAACGGTGACGGTCTTCGCCGCCAGTTTCTGCCAGGCTTCCGGCGCTTTATCGCCGTACACTTTTTGCATCCACAGCAGCAGGCCTAAGCCTGGCGTGCTGGTGCGCGGATCCTGGTAGATAACGCGCCATTTCTGGTCGCTCTCCACCAGCTCTTTCAGGCTTTTCGGCGGGTTTTTCAGCTTGTTTTTATCGTAGACGAAAGCGAAGTAGCCATAGTCGAATGGCACAAAGGTGTCGTTGTTCCAGCCGCCCGGCACGTTGACGGCGCTGGCCGGAACGTTACTTTTGGCGAACAGTTTGGTGTCGGTCGCGGCCTGTAAGAGGTTGTTATCCAGCCCCAGCACGACGTCCGCTTTGCTATTTTTCCCTTCCATGCGCAGACGGTTGAGCAGCGAGACGCCATCTTCCAGCGCCACGAATTTCAACTCGCAGTCGCAGTCGGCTTCGAACGCTTTTTTCACCGCCGGGCCTGGGCCCCAATCGGCAGCAAAGGAGTCGTAGGTATAGACCGTCAGCACGGGTTTTGCGAACGCGGGCGCGGTAACCAGCACCAGCAGGGGGAGTAATTTCTTGAGCACTTTGCACCTCAGTAAATGGGTGGCAAAGGATTTTGAGTTAGCCTCAAATCCCTTCGCCGGGATTATCCGGATCAGGTTCGACGGGTCTCTCTCAGCCGCGCACGACGCACAGCACCCCGTTGAGAACGGCACATTGTAATGATTACGTGAATAAATCAAAAGCCCTACGGTTCCGGCGGTGCAAACCAGGCGGATTTAAAGTCAAACCAGCCCAGCGTATTCATCCGTACGCCGCGCATACTGCGCTGCCCCTGGAGCATCAGCCAGTGATGAATCAGCGGCACCACCGACTGATTAGCGAGCAACTGCTGGCACCAGTCGGCCTGTTGCAGGTTGCCCGCGCGCCAGCGCCGCGCGTCCTGCTCCCAGTCAATGGGGATACAATGGCGAATCATTGGCACTTCATACAGATAGGCGAACAGTGAAAAATCGAGCGGCAGCGTAAAGTTGGCGCTGTTAAGCCAGATATCGCTGACCACCTCGCCGCGGTGCCATTCGTCGTAGTCCACTTCCTGAATGTTGAGCTTGACCTGATGCTCCGCCAGCAGCGTTTCCATAATCTGGCCGATGGTCCGGTGCTCGACGTGATCCCGATAATAGGTGAGGGTGACGGACTCCAGCCCGGCCGGTTTCTCGCAGGCGCGGCTGCGCGCATGGTGCCAGCGCGGCAGCAGGCCGTAGGCGGGAAACCAGTGGCTCTGATGCTGCTCGCCCGCGCGGTAGAGCAGGTTGTTGGGATGAAACAGGTGGCTCAGCCACTGGCGTACCGTTGGGTTACGGCCCAATGTGCTCCGCGCATCGAACAGCAGGTAATAGCAGCCTTCTTCCAGCCGGCTTTCGACGGCTTTTTCACTTTCGGTAGAGCCTTCAAGCGTCAGGCCGCCGTTTGGCGCTTCGCTGATTTCTGGCAGCACCCACACGTTAACCTCGTCAATCAACGCCCGGAAACCGAAATAGTCATCAAAGGCGAGGATCTTCAGTTGGTTAAGGTTATTGCGCGCGACCGAATAGGGCCCTGTTCCTACCGGCATCCGCGAGAAATTAGGCAGCGTTTGCCATTCGCGCGGCAGAATCATCGCCGACACCTGGCTCAGCAGCCACGGCAACCAGCGGTCAGGCTCGGCCAGATGCACGTCCAGCACCCAGGCGGTAGGAGAGTGGATCTGCGTGATGTTGGAGAACAGCGGCAGCGTCATGCTGCGTTCCAGTGAGGCAATAACGTCTTCCATCTCCAGTTCGCGCCCATGATGGAAATGGATGCCGGGACGCAAATAAAAACGCCAGTGTAAGGGGGAAATTTCCTGCCAATGGTGAGCAATATCGGCTTCCAGTTCCCCATTTGCCTCATTTACCCGCGTTAAGGCGTTGAAAATCTGCCGGGCAATGTGGGTTTCCGAGCGGCGAAGCGCGGTGCCAGGCAGCAGGTTGTGCATTGGGCGATAGTAGAGCACCCGCAGAATGTGCCGACCCTGACGGAAGCTGCGCCCCAGATGCGAGACCAGCATCTGGCGTACCGCCGCTTTATCGCCGACCAGTTGCACCAGTTGATCGATGCGATCCTGCTCCAGCAGATCCTCCGCGCGCTGCTGCTGAAGCGCCAGCCCGGTATAGAGGAACGTGAGTCTGGAACGCTTGCCGCGCCCGGCTTCCGCTTCCCAGGTGAGCCAGCCCCGAGCCTCCATGGTGTTGAGTAATGTCCGCATATGACGACGTGAACAGCTCAGTAGCGCCGCCAGATCGTTAAGCGTCGTCTCCTGCGATTTTCCCTCGCAGCACTGCCATAAACGGATGAACTGCTGCTGTAAGCGACCTGAAGGCATAAAAGGGGAACTCCTGGTAAAAACTCAGCAATTTATTAATCCCTATATTAGGCCAATAATGGATTTCGATGAAGCGAGGAGGTGTGTATGAAGAGGTCTACCATCCATCAGTTTTACCAGCGTTATTTCGCAGCGACCAAAAATGTTTCCTGGCTGGCCCGCCAGGCAACGGCACAGCGGCTTGAAGTGCTGAACTCTCTGATGCAATGGGAAGTTACGAAATCGGCCTCTGAGCATTAATTCGCCAAATCATGTGTGACTGAGTATTTGCCAGCAGGTATCATCTGCTGGCTTTTTTTTATTCTTTCGCGTGCTTAAAGGATTTCACATGCTCTGGTTAATGACGATGGGACGACGTCTCAACGGTGTGTACGCCGCTTTTATGCTGGTGGCATTTATGATGGGCGTGGCGGGGGCGCTACAGGCGCCGACGCTGAGCCTGTTTCTCAGCCGTGAAGTGGGCGTCCAGCCGTTCTGGGTCGGCCTGTTTTACACCGTTAACGCGATCGCCGGGATTGCGGTCAGCCTGGCGCTGGCCAGGCGATCCGACAGCCGGGGCGACCGACGCAAGCTGATCATGTTTTGCTGCCTGATGGCGGTAGGTAACGCGCTGCTGTTTGCCTTCAACCGCCACTACCTGACGCTGATTACCTGCGGCGTGATGCTGGCATCCATCGCCAACGCCGCGATGCCGCAGCTGTTTGCGCTCGCCCGTGAGTACGCCGACAGCTCGGCGCGCGAGGTGGTGATGTTTAGCTCGGTGATGCGTGCCCAGCTGTCGCTGGCGTGGGTGATTGGCCCGCCGCTGGCGTTTATGCTGGCGCTGAACTACGGCTTTACCACCATGTTCGCCATCGCGGCGGGGATCTTTATCCTGAGCCTGACGCTAATTGCGCTAACGTTACCCTCGGTGGCGCGAGTCGAGCAGCCTGCTGACGCGGTGCAGAATCAGATTAGCGGCTGGAAAGACAGCAACGTACGGATGCTGTTTATCGCTTCCACGCTGATGTGGACCTGTAACACGATGTATATCATCGATATGCCGTTGTGGATCAGCAGCGATCTCGGCCTGCCGGATAGCCTGGCGGGGATTCTGATGGGCACCGCCGCGGGTCTGGAGATTCCGGCGATGATCGTTGCGGGCTACTACGTGAAGCACTTCGGTAAGCGTCGGATGATGGTCACTGCAGTGGCCGCCGGGGTGCTGTTCTACGTTGGGCTTATCTTCTTCCACAGCCATACCGCGCTGCTGATATTACAGCTGTTTAACGCCGTGTTTATCGGCATTGTCGCCGGGATTGGCATGCTGTGGTTCCAGGACCTGATGCCGGGACGCGCCGGGGCGGCGACCACATTGTTTACCAACAGCATTTCGACCGGGGTGATCCTGGCCGGGATCATTCAGGGCGCGCTGGCGCAAAACTTTGGCCACTTCTCGGTGTACTGGGTGATTGCGGGGATTTCGGTGGTAACGCTGGCGATGACGGCGCGGGTTAAGGACGTGTAACACGCGCTGGGGCTTTTCCGACGTCACTGCGCTTGTTTGGGCTATGTACCTGGCCAGCGCTCTTTTCTTTTTCATCTTGCACGCAAATGCAAACCTGATCACATAACGATCATTTCCCCCTTTTTAGATCTTCTTTTTTCTACTGTTACGCGTATACAGTTACGCGTAACAGTTATCAAAAAAGGAGTTTTTAATGAAAAACCTATTCGACCTGAGTGGTAAACGCGCGCTGATTACCGGCTCCGCGCAGGGGATTGGCAACCTGCTGGCCAGCGGTCTGGCGGCGCACGGCGCGGAGATTGTGATTAACGACATCACCCAGCAGCGTGCGCAGGCGGCGGCGGACAAGCTGGTAGCCGAGGGCTATCGCGCGGTTGGCTATGGTTTTGACGTGACCAATGGGGAAGAGGTGGCGCGCGCGGTCGCGCAAATCGAAAGGGAGATTGGATCAATTGATATTTTGATTAACAACGCCGGTATTCAGCGTCGTTATCCTTTCACTGAATTCCCGGAAGCGGAGTGGGATAAAGTGATTGATGTAAACCAGAAATCGGTCTTTCTGGTGTCGCAGCAGGTTTCCCGCTACATGGTGCAACGCCGCCGCGGGAAGATTATTAATATCTGCTCGATGCAGAGCGAGTTAGGCCGCAAAACCATTACTCCGTACGCGGCGTCAAAAGGCGCGGTCAAAATGTTAACCCGTGGGATGTGCGTGGAGTTGGCGGAATACAATATTCAGGTCAACGGTATTGCGCCCGGTTATTTCGCCACCGACATGACTACCGCGCTGGTTAACGATGAGGCATTCTCCGCCTGGCTGTTCCAGCGCACGCCCGCCGCCCGCTGGGGTAAACCGGAAGAGTTGATCGGCGCGGCGGTTTATCTTGCCGCGCCGGCCTCTGATTTTGTTAATGGACATCTTCTGTTTGTGGACGGCGGCATGCTGGCCGCGGTCTGATCAATAATGGGCCGCAACGCGCGGCCTGAGCGATATACACAAAATCATTCAAGTTGCATCAAGGCGGCAAGGGAATGAATCCCCAAGAGCGTACATAAGTACGTGACTGGGGTGAATGAGCGCAGCCAACGCGGAGGCAGCTTGAAGGATGAAGTGTATAAAACAATAATCCAAGGAGTGAGTATGAATATGCTCGCAAAACTGCCGGCGCGTCGCTGGTGGTATTTAATGCCGATTATTTTTATTACCTACAGCTTAGCTTATCTCGACCGCGCCAATTACGGCTTTGCCGCTGCCGCCGGTATAGAACATGATTTAGGAATTACTCAGGGAACCGCATCGTTAATTGGCGCGCTGTTCTTCCTGGGCTATTTCTTCTTCCAGGTGCCGGGCGCGATGTATGCCGTCAAGCATAGCGTGCGCAAAATGATCTTTTGCAGCCTGATCCTTTGGGGGCTCTGCGCCGCGGCGACCGGCTTTGTGAGTAACATTCCCACGCTGATGGCTATTCGCTTTATTCTTGGGATCGTTGAGGCGGCAGTGATGCCTGCGATGCTGATTTATATCAGCAACTGGTTTACCAAAACCGAACGTTCGCGCGCCAATACCTTTTTGATTCTCGGTAACCCCGTTACGGTGCTGTGGATGTCGATTGTCTCCGGCTACCTGATTGAAGCCTGGGGCTGGCGTGAAATGTTTATTTTCGAAGGCATTCCGGCGGTGATTTGGGCGTTCTGCTGGGTGATTCTGGTGCGTGATAAACCGGCGGATGCGGGTTGGTTAAGCGCGCAGGAAAAAGAGGCGTTACAGCAGGCGATGGATCGCGAGCAGCGCGACATTAAGCCGATGCGTAACTACGGTGAAGCAATGCGTTCGCGCAGCGTCATTATGCTTTGTGCAGTGCATGCGCTGTGGAGCATCGGCGTGTATGGCTTCATGATGTGGATGCCGTCGATTCTGAAAAACGCGGCGCAGATGGACATTGTGGCAGTGGGCTGGCTGGCGGCGGTGCCGTATCTGGCGGCAATCTGCCTGATGCTGACCGTCTCCTGGCTGTCCGATAAGTTTCAGAACCGTAAACTGTTTATCTGGCCGCTGTTGTTGATTGCCGCCATCGCGTTCTTCGCCTCGTGGATGCTGGGCAACCAGTCTTTCTGGCTCTCCTACGCGCTGCTGGTCGTGGCCGCCGCCTGTATGTATGCGCCTTACGGGCCGTTCTTTGCGCTGATCCCCGAACTGCTGCCGCGCAACGTCTCCGGCGTGTCGATGGGGATGATCAACAGCTTCGGCGCGCTGGGAGCATTCCTCGGCGCGTGGCTGGTGGGGTACCTCAACGGCGTGACCGGCGGGCCGGGTGTCTCCTACACCTTTATGGCAATCGCCCTGCTGGCGTCGGTGGTGCTGATGTACTGCGTTCGCGCGCAAAATGAAACTACCTCGCCGGCGGCTGAGATGGCCACGCGTTAAGGTTGAGTGAGGAGTGCAGTCACTAACCGGCTGTGATAAGGTTCTCTGCGAGCATAATGGGCTGTTGGTCGTAGAGAACCTCATGAAAAACAATCGGATGACATTACAGGATATTGCCGCGCTGGCCGGGCTGAATAAGATGACGGTCAGCCGTTATCTGCGCGACCCGAATCAGGTGTCGCAACGCAGCCGCGAATTGATTTCGAAAGTCATGGAAGAGAACAACTACATTCCCAACCGCGCCCCGGAAATTCTGCTCAACGCCCGCAGTAAAACCATTGGCGTACTGATCCCCTCGTTTCGCAACCAGATCTTTGCCGATGTGCTGGCGGGGATTGAATCCGTCACCTCGGCCTGCCAGTACCAGACGCTGATCGCCAACTACGAATATGACGCCGAGCGCGAGGAACGTGAGGTGCTGAACCTGCTCTCCTACAATATTGACGGCCTGATCCTCACGGGAAAACTGCATACCGAACGGATGGTGCAGTACGTGCGCGCCAGCGGCGTTCCGGTCGCGGAGTTGATGGATATAAGCGGACAGTATCTCGATATTCAGGTTGGCTTTGATAACGAAAAAGCGGCGTACGAAATGACGCAGGCCTTTATTGACAGCGGTAAACGCAACATTGCGTTCTTTGGTTCGATGGATGACCCCCGCGACCTTAGCCGTTACCGTGGTACCGAGAAGGCGCTGGCGGCACAGGGGCTGGAAGCTTATCACCTGGCGCCAAAAACGATTTCGTCGGTGGCGCTGGGCCGCAAGATGTTCCAGCAGGCGATGGCGGAAAAAGCGGATATTGACGCGATTTTCTGTACCAACGATGACCTTGCCGTCGGCGTGCTACTGGAGTGTCAGGCGCAGCAGTTCGACGTGCCGGGAAAAATGGCGATTGCTGGCTTCCACGGGCTGGAAATTGGCCGCGCGCGGCTGCAAAAAATTGCCAGCGTGATTACGCCGCGCTTTGAGATTGGTAAAACGGCGGCGGATATTTTGATTAAGCGCTTGAACGGGAAAGATGCGCCGGGCAGCGTCAACCTCGGTTACCAGATCTATTACGGCGATACGCTGTAGGCGGAAAGAAGAGGCTGGCCACCGTGCGGTGACCAGCGGGAGAGATTACTGCATAAACGCCGGCTGCTTGTTCTCGTAGGCCGAGATGGCGTCTTCATGCTGCAAGGTCAGGCCAATGCTGTCCAGACCGTTGAGCATGCAGTGGCGGCGGAAGTCGTCGATTTTAAAGCTGTAGGACTTATCGCCCGCTTTTACCACCTGCGCTTCCAGATCCACTTCAAATTTAATGCCCGGATTCGCCTGTACCAGCTTAAACAGCTCATCGACCTGCGCGTCACTTAACGTTACCGGCAGCAGCTGGTTGTTGAAGCTGTTGCCGTAGAAAATGTCAGCGAAGCTCGGGGCGATAACCACTTTAAAACCGTAGTCGGTCAGCGCCCACGGCGCGTGCTCACGGGATGAGCCGCAGCCGAAGTTTTCACGCGCCAGCAGAATCGACGCTCCTTTGAACTCCGGGAAGTTCAGCACGAACTCGGGGTTCGGCTGCTCGCCTTTATCGTCGAGGAAGCGCCAGTCGTTAAACAGGTGCGCGCCAAAGCCGGTGCGGGTCACTTTCTGCAAAAACTGCTTCGGGATGATGGCATCGGTATCGACGTTCGCGGCATCCAGCGGCACCACCAGTCCCGTATGTTGGGTAAATTTCTCTGCCATGATGGTTTCCTTATTTCATGCTACGAATGTCGGCGAAATGGCCGGTTACCGCGGCTGCCGCCGCCATCGCCGGGCTTACCAGGTGCGTACGACCGCCGCGGCCCTGACGGCCTTCAAAGTTACGGTTGCTGGTGGAGGCGCAGCGCTCGCCGGGATTCAGGCGGTCATTGTTCATCGCCAGGCACATTGAGCAGCCCGGCAGACGCCATTCAAAACCGGCTTCGATAAAGATCTTATCCAGACCTTCCGCTTCCGCCTGCGCTTTCACCGGGCCGGAACCCGGCACCACCAGCGCCTGCACGCCCGGCGCCACCTTACGGCCTTTGGCGATTTCCGCCGCCGCGCGCAGATCTTCAATGCGTGAGTTGGTGCAGGATCCGATAAAGACTTTATCGATCGCCACGTCGGTCAGCGGGATCCCCGGCTTCAGGCCCATGTAAGCCAATGCTTTCTCGGCGCTGGCGCGCTCGACCGGATCGTTGAATGAGGCCGGATCCGGAATGTTGTCATTCACGGAGATAACCTGGCCCGGGTTAGTCCCCCAGGTGACCTGCGGCGCAATCTCTTCCGCTTGCAGGGTGACAACGCTGTCGAAAGTGGCGCCTTCATCCGTTTGCAGGGTTTTCCAGTAGGCGACGGCATCGTCAAAATCTTTGCCTTTCGGCGCGTGCAGACGGCCTTCGACATAGTTGAAGGTGGTCTGGTCCGGCGCGACCAGGCCCGCTTTCGCGCCCAGCTCAATCGCCATGTTGCACAGGGTCATGCGGCCTTCCATGGTCAGGTCGCGAATCGCTTCACCGCAGAATTCCACCACGTGGCCGGTGCCGCCAGCGCTGCCGGTTTTACCAATAATCGCCAGCACGATGTCTTTGGCGGTGATGCCCGGCGCGGCTTTGCCTTTTACTTCAATCTTCATGGTTTTGGCGCGGCCCTGTTTCAGGGTCTGCGTTGCCAGCACGTGCTCAACCTCTGAAGTCCCGATCCCGAACGCCAGCGCGCCAAACGCGCCGTGGGTGGCAGTGTGGGAGTCGCCGCAGACAATGGTCATCCCCGGCAGGGTAACGCCCTGTTCCGGCCCCATTACGTGCACGATGCCCTGGTACGGATGGTTCAGGTCATACAGCTCGACGCCGAACTCGTTGCAGTTCTTAATCAGCTCCTGCATCTGGATACGCGCCATCTCGCCGGAGGCGTTGATGTCTTTGGTCTGCGTGGAGACGTTGTGATCCATAGTGGCGAAAGTTTTGCCCGGCTGACGCACCGGGCGGTTGTGCGCGCGCAGGCCGTCAAACGCCTGCGGCGAGGTCACTTCGTGCACCAGATGGCGGTCGATATACAGCAGCGGCGTTTCGTTCGGCGCTTCATAGACCACGTGGGCATCAAACAACTTCTCGTATAAGGTCTTCGCCATGGTTACACCCCTTCGGCAACATAGCGGGCAATGATATCGCCCATTTCATCGGTGCTGACCGCCGCGCCGCCGCGGGCTAAATCACTGGTACGTACGCCTTCCTCCAGCGCGCGATTGATGGCGCTTTCAATGGCGGTGGCCGCGTCGTTGGCGTCCAGGCTGTAGCGCAGCAGCAGCGCCAGCGACAGGATCTGCGCCACCGGGTTGGCGATGTTCTTGCCGGCGATATCCGGCGCGGAGCCGCCCGCAGGTTCATACAGGCCAAAGCCTTCTTCGTTCAGGCTGGCGGACGGCAGCATGCCCATGGAGCCGGTGATCATCGCGCACTCGTCGGAGAGGATGTCGCCGAACAGGTTAGAGCACAGCACGACGTCAAACTGCGACGGGTCTTTAATCAACTGCATGGTGGCGTTGTCGATGTACATGTGCGCCAGCTCAACGTCCGCATACTCTTTACCGATTTCGCTGACGATTTCACGCCACAGAATGGAAGACTGCAGCACGTTAGATTTATCAATCGAGGTCACTTTGTGACGACGTTTGCGCGCGGATTCAAAGGCGATGCGAGCGATACGTTCGATCTCAAAGCGGTGATACACCTCGGTATCAAATGCCTTCTCGTGCTGACCACTGCCTTCGCGACCCTTCGGCTGGCCGAAGTAAATGCCGCCGGTCAGTTCGCGCACGCACAGGATGTCGAAGCCGTTAGCGGCGATGTCGGCACGCAGCGGGCAGAACTCTTCCAGCCCCTGATACAGCTTTGCCGGGCGCAGGTTGCTGAACAGTTTGAAGTGCTTACGCAGCGGCAGCAGCGCACCACGCTCCGGCTGCTGGTTCGGCGGCAGGTTTTCCCATTTCGGACCACCTACGGAACCAAACAGAATGGCGTCGGCCTGATCGCAGCCGTCCACCGTTGCCTGCGGCAGTGGTTCGCCATGGCGGTCAATGGCGATGCCGCCGACGTCGTAGTGGCTGGTGGTAATGCGCATGTCAAAACGTTGACGTACGGCTTCCAGGACTTTCAATGCCTGTGCCATCACTTCCGGGCCAATTCCGTCACCTGGTAACACAGCAATATGATAATTCTTCGACATCACACGGTTTCCTTGTTGTTTTCTTTATTCTTGATCTTGCGTTGCAATTCTTTTTCAACTTCGGCGGCACGCCAGATATTGTTCAGTACGTGCACCATCGCCTTGGCGGAGGATTCGACGATATCCGTCGCCAGACCCACGCCGTGGAAGCGGCGACCGTTGTAGTTCACCACGATATCCACCTGGCCCAGCGCGTCTTTACCCTGGCCTTTGGCGTTCAGATCGTATTTGACCAGCTCGACGTCGTAGCCGGTGATACGGTTAATCGCCTGGTAAATGGCGTCAACCGGACCGTTACCGTTCGCCGCTTCGGCTTTAGTCTCTTCACCACAGGCCAGCTTCACCGATGCAGTGGCGATATCGCTGGAGCCGGACTGCACGCTGAAGTAGTCCAGGCGGAAATGTTCTGGCTCTTCCTGTTGCTTGTTGATGAACGCCAGCGCTTCCAGGTCGTAATCGAAGACCTGGCCTTTTTTGTCCGCCAGCTTCAGGAACGCGTCGTACAGATGGTCCATGTTGTAATCGGTATCTTTGTAACCCATCTCTTCCATGCGGTGCTTCACGGCAGCGCGGCCAGAGCGGGAGGTCAGGTTCAGCTGTACCTGGTTCAGACCGATGGATTCCGGGGTCATGATTTCGTAGTTTTCGCGGTTCTTCAGCACGCCGTCCTGGTGGATACCGGAGGAGTGGGCGAAGGCGCCGGTGCCGACGATGGCTTTGTTGGCCGGAATCGGCATATTGCAGATCTGGCTGACGGTCTGGCTGGTGCGCCAGATTTCGTTGTGGTTGATGCGGGTGTGCACATTCATGATGTCTTTGCGCACTTTGATCGCCATGATGACTTCTTCCAGCGAACAGTTGCCCGCGCGCTCGCCGATGCCGTTCATTGCGCCTTCAACCTGACGAGCACCGGCATGGACCGCGGCCAGAGAGTTACCTACCGCCATGCCCAGGTCGTCGTGGGTGTGAACGGAGATAATCGCTTTATCGATGTTTGGCACGCGTTCGTACAGACCGGTAATAATGTTGGAGAATTCAAATGGCAGGGTGTAACCGACGGTGTCTGGAATGTTGATCGTAGTGGCACCGGCATTAATCGCCGCTTCGACGACGCGCGCCAGTTGGTCAATTGGAGTACGGCCAGCATCTTCACAGGAAAACTCAACGTCGTCGGTGTAGTTACGCGCCCGTTTCACCATGTAGACCGCGCGCTCGATAACTTCGTCCAGGGTGCTGCGCAGCTTGGTGGCGATGTGCATCGGTGAGGTGGCGATAAAAGTATGAATACGGAATGCTTCAGCGACTTTTAATGACTCGGCGGCAACATCAATATCCGCCTCTACGCAGCGGGCCAGCGCGCAGACGCGGCTATTTTTAATGTTGCGGGCGATGGTCTGGACGGATTCGAAATCGCCCGGAGAAGAGACCGGAAACCCGACTTCCATCACGTCAACGCCCATACGCTCGAGGGCAAAAGCAATTTGCAGCTTCTCTTTCACGCTCAGGCTTGCCTGTAATGCCTGTTCACCATCACGTAAGGTCGTATCAAAAATAATGACTTGCTGGCTCATGGTTTAGGTCCTTGGTTAACTTGGGCGCCTTGCTACGAGCATAAAAAAACCCGCGCAGCGGCGCGGGTTTATAGTTTTACTGATGATGACTAACGCTGAACGTCGCACACCAGCCTACCGCGCACAGAAGAGGCGTTTAGTAGTAGTAGGCCGTTGAAACGAGTGGTGCGGAACATGTCATCATTCTCCAGATGAATTCGATATGCTTTTAGTGGTACTGGATATGCTTTCTGATGTCAACCCTGAATCGTGAAAAGAGGGGGCGCCGGGGAAGAATTTCAGCGAGTGGAATTAGCTAATTGTGCTGATGGATGTCTCACTTTATAGTGAATGATTCGTTATGATTATTCATGATTTTAATATTTTGTCGCATTTGCATACCAATATTCGCAACCGTTCATGGCTTTGTCACTTCTCTGTGCGGGGTCTATCATTATGATAATATTGAATTTAAATTTGTGTATACG
>NZ_JANEWH010000090.1:0-20199 GCF_028069715.1 Kluyvera sp. Awk 3
ATTCAATCCGCGCCAGTACTTAAGCTTAAAATAAGCTTAAGCTCTCCCTTTATTACCCCATTCTTTATTTAAGCGCCGTTTACTTTTCCGATCCTAGAATCCGCAAATCAACCATGACGAGACAGTATTCATGAATACATTATTAATCACGGGCGTTACCGGTTTTCTTGGCGGCGCGGCGCTGGAAGCCATTCTCAATACCCGCAGCGACGTTAATTTACTGCTGTTAGTCCGTGCAGATAACGGTGAAGCCGCTGTCGCAAGAGTTAAGGAGAACTTACGTAAATTCAATATCGATGAAGAGAAGCTGGCGAAGCTCGCCCCACGCCATATCCTACTCGGTGACTTAGCCTACCCGGAGAGTTTTCTCGATGATGCGCGTCTGGACAAGGTAACCCACGTGCTGAACTGCGCCGCGGTGGCTTCCTTTGGCAACAACCCGCTGATCTGGAAGGTGAACGTAGAAGGTACGCTACAGTTTGCTCGCCGTATGGCAAAGGTCGAAGGCTTACAGCGCTTTCTGCACGTTGGCACGGCAATGTCCTGCTCGCCAGAGCCGGACTCTCTGGTCGCTGAAAGCGCAGAGTTCCGCGAGCGGGCCGAACACCTGGTAGAGTACACGCATTCCAAATCGACCATCGAACAGCTGATGCAACAGCAGCTTACAACGCTGCCCCTGATTATCGCCCGTCCTTCGATCGTTGTCGGCCATACTCGCCACGGCTGCCAGCCGTCCAGCAGCATTTTCTGGGTCTTCAGCATGGGGCTGATGCTGCAAAAATTCCTGTGCTCGATGGAAGACAGAATTGATGTGGTGCCGGTGGATTACTGTGCCAACGCGCTGCTTCTGCTGCTGGATGCGCCGCTGGTACAAGGGGAAGTGATACATATCTCGGCAGGAGAAGAGAATAGCGTTCGCTTTGCCGATATTGATTATGCGATGGCGCAAGCCCTGGAGCAGGCACCAGTTGGCGACCGCTATGCGCAAGTCAGCTATGAAGCACTGGTGAAAATGCGGCGCGAACTGAAAGGTATTTTCGGCCCGTGCAATGAGCGACTAATGTTGAAAGCGATGCGGCTGTATGGCGCTTTCGCCACGCTGAACGTGCGCTTTAGCAACGACAAGTTGCTCAGTATCGGCATGCCAAAACCACCGCGCTTTACCGACTATATTGATCGCTGCGTACAAACCACGCGTGGACTCTCGATTCCACAGCAGATGGCGGTCGATTTTAAGTAAAAAAAATGCCAGCCCAAAGGCTGGCATTTCTATATCAGATAAAGACAGGATTACGCCTGACCTTTGATCTCTTTACGACCGTTGTACGGAGCCTGTGCACCCAGCGCTTCTTCGATACGAATCAGCTGGTTGTACTTAGCAACACGGTCAGAACGGCTCATAGAACCAGTTTTGATCTGGCCAGCAGCGGTACCAACAGCCAGGTCAGCGATGGTAGCGTCTTCAGTTTCGCCAGAACGGTGAGAGATGACAGCGGTGTAGCCAGCGTCTTTCGCCATTTTGATCGCAGCCAGAGTTTCGGTCAGGGAACCGATCTGGTTGAATTTGATCAGGATGGAGTTAACGATGCCTTTCTCGATACCTTCTTTCAGGATCTTGGTGTTGGTTACGAACAGATCGTCACCAACCAGCTGGATTTTGTCGCCCAGAACTTTAGTCTGGTATGCGAAACCAGTCCAGTCAGACTCGTCCAGACCATCTTCGATGGAAACGATCGGGTACTGTTTGGTCAGGTCTTCCAGGAAGTGAGTGAATTCTTCAGAGGTGAACGCTTTGTTGCCTTCGCCAGCCAGAACGTATTTACCGTCTTTGTAGAATTCAGAAGCTGCACAGTCCATCGCCAGAGTGATGTCGGTGCCCAGCTCGTAGCCAGCAGCTTTAACAGCTTCAGCGATAACAGCCAGTGCTTCAGCGTTGGAACCCAGGTTCGGCGCGTAGCCGCCTTCGTCACCAACTGCAGTGTTCATACCTTTAGCTTTCAGAACTTTAGCCAGGTTGTGGAACACTTCAGAACCCATACGTACGGCTTCTTTCAGGGATTTCGCGCCAACCGGCTGAATCATGAATTCCTGAATGTCGACGTTGTTGTCAGCGTGCTCACCGCCGTTGATGATGTTCATCATCGGAACCGGCATGGAGTATTTGCCCGGAGTGCCGTTCAGTTCAGCGATGTGAGCGTACAGCGGCAGGCCTTTAGCGGCAGCTGCTGCTTTGGCGTTCGCCAGGGAAACAGCCAGGATTGCGTTCGCGCCGAAGTTGGATTTGTTCTCAGTACCGTCCAGATCGATCATGATCTTGTCGATGCCAGCCTGATCTTTAGCATCTTTACCCAGCAGAGCCTGAGCAATCGGGCCGTTAACAGCGGCAACAGCTTTCAGTACGCCTTTACCCATGAAACGGGATTTGTCGCCATCGCGCAGTTCCAGCGCTTCGCGGGAACCAGTAGAAGCACCTGACGGGGCAGCTGCCATACCGACGAAACCACCTTCCAGGTGTACTTCAGCTTCAACAGTCGGGTTACCACGGGAGTCGATGATTTCACGACCGATGATTTTAACGATTTTGGACATTAGGTTTTCCTCAGTACAAGTTAAACTAAAACTCCAGACAAACAACGCCCCTCGTGGGGCGCTGCCGTTCTAACTTTTTTTACTTCGCTTGACGCTTCTGGTACTCGCTGGCGGCTTTCACAAAGCCAGCAAACAGCGGGTGCCCATCACGCGGCGTAGAAGTAAACTCCGGATGGAACTGACAAGCAACGAACCACGGGTGATTCGGAACTTCGATGATCTCGACCAACTGATCATCACCGGAACGGCCCGCAACGCGCAGACCTGCAGCTTCAATCTGTTTCAACAACATGTTGTTGACTTCATAGCGGTGACGGTGACGTTCAACGATTGTTGGCGCGCCGTACATCTGACGAACCAGGCTGTCATCGCTGAGCTGGCACTGCTGCGCGCCAAGGCGCATGGTGCCGCCGAGGTCGCTCTTTTCAGTACGAACTTCGACATTGCCTTCTTCATCACGCCATTCAGTAATGAGCGCCACAACCGGGTACTTACAGTCTGGCACAAATTCCGTAGAGTTGGCGTTGTCCATCCCCGCAACGTTGCGCGCGAATTCGATCAGCGCAACCTGCATACCCAGGCAAATGCCCAGATAAGGAATATTGTTTTCACGCGCGTAGCGTGCGGTAGCGATCTTACCTTCTACGCCACGGTAGCCGAAGCCGCCTGGGATCAGGATAGCATCTAAATCTTTCAGAATTTCGACGCCGCGCGTTTCCACATCCTGCGAATCAATCAGCTTGATGTTGACGCTGACGCGGTTTTTCAGGCCACCGTGTTTCAGCGCTTCGATAACCGATTTGTAGGCGTCCGGCAGTTCAATGTACTTGCCGACCATACCAATGGTCACTTCGCCTGCCGGGTTCGCTTCTTCGTAAATAACCTGTTCCCATTCGGACAGATTCGCTTCCGGGCAGTTCAAGCTGAATCGTTTACAAATATAATCGTCCAGCCCCTGAGATTTCAACAGGCCTGGAATTTTATAAATGGAATCGACATCTTTCATCGAAATAACCGCTTTTTCTGGCACATTACAGAACAATGCAATTTTTGCACGTTCATTTGCCGGAATCGCGCGATCGGAGCGGCAGACCAGGATATCTGGCTGAATACCGATGGACAGCAGTTCTTTAACGGAGTGCTGAGTCGGTTTGGTTTTCACTTCACCGGCAGCCGCCATATATGGCACCAGCGTCAGGTGCATGAACAGCGCATTCTCACGACCGATATCCACCGCTAATTGACGAATCGCTTCCAGGAACGGCAGAGATTCGATATCGCCGACGGTGCCGCCGATTTCAACCAGCACCACATCGTGGCCTTCGCCACCGGCAAGCACGCGCTCTTTGATCGCGTTAGTGATATGCGGGATAACCTGTACGGTCGCGCCCAGATAGTCGCCACGGCGCTCTTTGCGCAGGACGTCTGAGTAAATACGGCCGGTCGTGAAGTTGTTACGGCGAGTCATTTTGGTGCGGATGAAACGCTCGTAGTGACCCAGGTCCAGGTCGGTTTCAGCGCCGTCTTCGGTAACGAACACTTCCCCGTGTTGGATCGGGCTCATGGTACCAGGATCGACGTTGATATACGGATCCAGTTTCATCATGGTGACGTTAAGGCCACGGGCTTCAAGAATGGCTGCCAGGGAGGCTGCGGCAATGCCTTTACCCAGAGAGGATACGACCCCGCCGGTCACAAAAATATAGTTCGTTGTCATGCTGAACCTGAGAAGTTAGGGTGAAACGATGGAATAACCAAGACGGGAAAGTAGTATACCCGAACATGGCGAGCGCCACAAACTTTCATTCTCGCTCCTCAATCGCCGCAGAAACAAACATGGGGAGTGAGAAAATAGCCCCTTTTGGGTAAATGTTTTTGACGCAAATCAAGCGCTTGTCATTTAAGATTTCGCACTTTTCGCCCTTTCCCGCAAAAATTCTTTAGAGATCATGTTCCTGCTGTTTTACCTGTTGCCAAACTTCTTCCATCAAATCCAGGTCTACTCCGGTCATTTCCAGGCCTCGCTCAGCGACAATTCGCTCAACCTCGCGGAAACGACGCTCAAATTTTTCATTCGCTTTTTGCAGCGCGGTCTCGGCTTTGACGCCTAAATGACGTGAAAGATTGACGGTGGCGAACAGCAGGTCGCCCATTTCCTCTTCCAGTCTAGCTTCATCGACAACCGCCTGCCTGGCTTCGTCCATGACTTCATCAATTTCTTCGTACACTTTGTCCAGCACCGGGCCCAGCGTCGTCCAGTCAAAACCCACCGCCGAACAGCGTTTCTGAATTTTGTGTGCTCGCATCAGCGCCGGGAAAGCGCGCGGAATGTCATCCAGCGCGGAGTGCTGCGCTTTTTCAGCGCGTTCGGCGGTTTTGATCTGCTCCCAGCGGGCCAGCACTTCCTGACTGCTGCCGACATTTGCATCGCCGAAGATGTGCGGGTGGCGACGTTCCAGCTTGTCGCTGATGGCGGCGCAAATGTCGTTGAAATCAAAGCGCCCTTCTTCCTGAGCCATCTGGGCGTAGAACACCACCTGGAACAGCAGGTCGCCAAGTTCACCGCGCAGGTCGTCAAAATCTTCGCGAGCGATGGCATCGAGTACTTCGTAGGTTTCTTCCAGCGTGTAGGGGGCGATGGAGCTGAACGTCTGCTCTTTATCCCACGGGCAGCCGTTTTCCGGGTCACGCAGGCGCTGCATAATACCGAGCAGTCGGTCGATTTGAGTCATGGTGTTTCCTTGCAAAAATAGAGCGTTACCCTCTCCCAACAGGGAGAGGGTAAGGGGAAATTAACCGCCGTGCAGTCGACGCGCGTCGATCACGTCCGGCACCTGGTTCAGCTTGCCAAGCACGCGGCCCAGCACCTGCAGGTTGTAGATTTCAATGGTCATGTCGATGGTCGCCATCTGCTGCTTGGTATCGCTGCGGCTGGCTACGCCCAGAACGTTGACCTTTTCGTTGGCGAGAATGGTGGTGATATCGCGCAGCAGGCCGCTGCGGTCGTTAGCCTGCACGCGCACCACCAGCGAGTAACCTGCCGAGTAGCTTTCGCCCCACACCGCATCAACGATACGTTCCGGCGCGTGCGATTGCAGCTCCGCCAACTGTTCACAGTCCGCACGGTGCACCGAAATGCCGCGCCCCTGAGTAATGAAACCGACAATTTCATCGCCAGGAATCGGCTGGCAGCAACGGGCAATGTGGTGCATCAGGTTGCCAACACCTTCAACCACCACGCGACCGTTGTCTTTGCTGCGGTTTTGCGGCGTGTAAGACTTCTGCTGCAGCTGTTTAAGCGCGGCGGCATCCTGTTCAGCGGCGCTCGGTTTATTGAACTGCGCCTGCAGGAAATTCACCATCTGATTGAGGCGAATATCACCGCCGCCAATCGCCGCCAGCAGCTCTTCCACGTCGTTAAAGTTGTAGCGCGGCAGCAGGTGCTTTTCGGCTTCTTTAAGGCTGATGCCCAGATGTTCCAGCTCGTCGTCGAGGATCTGCCGCCCGGCCAGCACGTTCTTGTCTTTATCCTGTTTACGGAACCAGGCGTGAATTTTCGAACGCCCGCGGCTGGTTGTCACATAGCCCAGGTTCGGGTTTAGCCAGTCGCGGCTTGGGTTCGGCTGCTTCTGGGTGATGATTTCAATCTGGTCGCCCATCTGCAGTTGATAGGTGAACGGCACGATGCGCCCGCCGATCTTCGCGCCGATGCAGCGGTGTCCGACATCGCTGTGAATGTGGTAGGCAAAGTCCAGCGGCGTGGAGCCGGCCGGCAGATCCACCACGTCGCCTTTCGGCGTAAACACGTAGACGCGGTCATCAAAGACCTGGCTGCGCACTTCGTCGAGCATTTCGCCCGAATCGGCCATCTCTTCCTGCCATGCAATCAGTTTACGCAGCCAGGCGATACGATCTTCGTGGCCGGAGCGCGCGCCGCTGGCGGTACCTTCTTTGTACTTCCAGTGCGCGGCGACGCCCAGCTCGGCATCTTCGTGCATCTGTTTAGTTCGAATCTGGATCTCAACCGTTTTGCCGCCTGGCCCCAGCACCACGGTATGGATGGACTGATAGCCGTTCGGTTTCGGGTTGGCGACGTAGTCGTCGAACTCATCCGGCAGGTGGCGATAGTGAGTGTGTACTATCCCCAGCGCGGCATAGCAATCCTGCAGGCGCTCGGCGACGATACGCACCGCACGCACGTCAAACAACTCATCGAACGCGAGATGTTTTTTCTGCATTTTGCGCCAGATGCTGTAGATATGCTTCGGACGACCGTAAACCTCGGCTTTTACCCCTTCGGTTTTCATTTCACTGCGCAGGTGGCCGACGAAGTCATTGATGTAATGCTCACGGTCAATACGACGCTCGTGCAGCAGTTTGGCAATACGTTTGTATTCCGCCGGGTGCAGGTAGCGGAAGCAGTAATCTTCCAGCTCCCATTTGAGCTGGCCAATGCCGAGACGGTTCGCGAGCGGCGCGTAAATGTTGGTACACTCTTTCGCCGCCAGCACGCGCTCATCTTCCGGCGCGTCCTTCACCTCACGCAGGTGGGCAATACGCTCGGCGAGCTTGATAACCACGCAGCGGAAATCGTCGACCATCGCCAGCAGCATGCGACGGACGTTGTCTACCTGTTCGGAGGAGACCGCGTCAGTATGGGTGGCCTTCAGTTGGCGGATGGCCGCCATGTCGCGCACGCCGTGAATCAGCGTCACTACCGACTGCCCGGCGCTCTCGCTGAGCACCTCTTCGCTGACCACGTTAGCGTCGACTAACGGGAACAGCAGCGCCGCGCGTAGCGTGTCGTTATCCATACTCAGCGTCGAGAGGATTTCAACCATCTCAACCCCGCGCCACAGCATCAGCTCGGCGTCATCACGCCCAACGGTTTGGCGGCGACAGTAATCCCAGGTCTCGGCTAAGCGTTCACACGACTGCTGGCTGGAAATTCCCAGACTTGCGATCCATTTCTGTGGGTCAAACTCACCAGCTTTATTGAGATGTGCACTTCTTACCGCAACCATTGTCCTCTCCTTTCAGGGACCGGCCTGTCGAAGTCGACAAGCCACCGTTATTACCTACGCTCAAACAGCACCATAGATTCCTGGTGCCCAGTGTGCGGGAACATATCCAGCATTGCCAGACGCTGAATTTGGTAACCCGCATTCAGCAACGCCTCGCTATCGCGCGCCAGCGTCGCCGGATTGCAGGAGACATACACCACACGCGTCGGCGCTAATTTTATAACATGCTGCATCACGCCCGGTGCGCCAGCACGAGCAGGATCGAGTAAAACTTTGTCAAAACCGTGTTTCGCCCATGCCTGAAGTGTTACATCATCTTCCAGATTCTCGTGGAAGAAGGTGACATTTTGCAGGTGGTTGAGTTCGGCATTCTCGCGCCCTTTCGCCACCAGCGCAGGCACGCCTTCAACGCCGACCACGCTGGCCGCGCGTTTGGCCAGCGGTAGCGTAAAGTTGCCCATTCCGCAGAACAGATCCAGCACCCGGTCAGTAGGCTGCACGTCCAGCCATGCCAGCGCCGTCGCCACCATCTGCTGATTTACGCCGTCGTTAACCTGAATAAAATCGCGCGGGCTGAAGGTTAAGCGTAGCCCGTCTGAGGAATACCAGGGAGCATCACCGGTAACGCGTTCAAGTATCTCGCTTTCCGGCGCCAGATACAGCGCCACGCCGGAAGAATGCGAAAAGCGTTCCAGTTTTTCTTTATCTTCGCCGTTAAGCGCCGCCGTATGGCGTAGCACCATCAGCGGCCCGTTATCGGCGCTGACCAGCTCCACATGCCCCAAATGACGCAGGCCTTGCAGGCTGCTCAGGCATTCACGCACAGCGGGTAGCAACGCCTCAAGACTGGGCACCAAAACAGGGCATTGCACCACATCGATGATATCGTTCGAGTTGGCCTTGCGAAAACCCATCTGCAAGCGTTGGGTTTTTGGCTGATAATTCAAGCTTAAGCGCGCGCGGCGGCGGTATCCCCAGGCTTCCCCGGCGATAACCTCCTCAACTTCGCGATTCATTAAACGATTCAGCGCCGCACGTTTGCTGCGCTGTTGTAGTGCAACCGACGCATGCTGCTGCTGGCAGCCACCGCAAACGCCAAAGTGCGGGCAGCGCGGTTCAACGCGCTCCGGGCTGTCGCTCAGACGGCGTTTTACCTGGCCACGTGCATACTGTTTTTTGTCTTCCGTCAGGGTAATTTCCGCGCGCTCTTCCGGCAATAACCCATTGATGAATAATGCTTTACCGTTGTGGCGCGCCACACCTTGCCCGAAGGGATCAAGACTGCTGACTGTCACGGTTATGATCTGGCGCGTCGTCACGCGCCGTTTTGCAGAGTAGAATTGCGCCATCGTAGAGATTTTTCTCAATCAAATATATTGCACTGATTCTCCCACAACGGACCTCCATGACCAACTACAGCCTGCGTGCAAGAATGATGATTTTGATCCTGGCGCCGACCGTATTAATCGGTTTGCTGCTCAGCATCTTCTTCGTCGTCCACCGCTATAACGACCTGCAGCGTCAACTGGAAGACGCCGGCGCCAGCATTATCGAGCCGCTTGCCGTCTCCAGCGAATACGGTATGAATTTGCAAAACCGTGAGTCGATCGGCCAGTTGATAAGCGTGCTGCACCGTCGCCACTCCGATATCGTACGGGCGATCTCCGTCTATGACGAACACAATAAGCTGTTCGTCACCTCAAACTATCAACTGGATCCTGGCGAGCTACAGTTACCGCGCGGCATGCCCTTCCCGCGAAGGCTGAGCGTGACGCGCCACGGCGATATCATGATCCTACGCACGCCGATTATCTCCGAGCACTACTCGCCGGATGAATCACCGCAGTCGGACGCCAAAACGCCGGTCAATATGCTCGGCTATGTAGCGCTGGAGCTGGATCTCAAGTCGGTCAGGCTTCAGCAATATAAAGAGATCTTTATCTCCAGCGTGATGATGCTGTTCTGCATCGGTATTGCGCTGATCTTCGGCTGGCGGTTAATGCAGGATGTCACCGGGCCAATTCGCAACATGGTGAACACCGTTGACCGGATCCGCCGCGGGCAGCTCGACAGCCGCGTTGAGGGCTTTATGCTCGGCGAGCTGGATATGCTGAAAAACGGCATCAACTCGATGGCCATGTCGCTGGCCGCCTATCACGAGGAGATGCAACATAACGTCGACCAGGCCACTTCGGACCTGCGTGAGACGCTCGAACAGATGGAGATCCAAAACGTTGAACTGGATCTCGCCAAGAAGCGCGCCCAGGAAGCGGCGCGCATCAAGTCTGAGTTCCTCGCCAACATGTCGCACGAGCTACGTACACCGCTCAACGGCGTGATTGGCTTTACCCGCCTGACCTTGAAAACCGAGCTCAATCCGACCCAGCGCGACCACCTCAATACCATCGAGCGTTCGGCCAACAACCTGCTGGCGATCATCAACGATGTGCTCGACTTCTCCAAGCTGGAAGCGGGCAAGCTGTTGCTGGAGAGCATTCCGTTCCCGCTGCGCAGTTCGCTGGATGAAGTGGTCACGCTGCTGGCGCATTCGGCGCACGATAAAGGGCTTGAGCTGACGCTGAACATTAAAAATGACGTGCCGGACAACGTCATCGGCGACCCGCTGCGTCTGCAGCAGGTCATTACCAATCTGGTCGGTAACGCCATCAAGTTCACCGAAAACGGCAACATTGACGTGCTGGTAGAACAGCGCGCCGTCAGCAATAACAAGGTACAAATTGAGGTCCAGATTCGCGATACCGGCATCGGTATTCCGGAGCGCGATCAGTCCCGTTTGTTCCAGGCCTTCCGCCAGGCCGATGCCAGCATCTCCCGACGTCACGGCGGCACCGGGCTGGGGCTGGTGATCACGCAAAAACTGGTGCGCGAGATGGGCGGCGATATCTCCTTCCACAGCCAGCCCAACCGTGGTTCAACGTTCTGGTTCAATATCAACCTCGATCTCAATCCGAACGTCATTTCTGAAGGGCCGGATACCAGCAGCCTGCAAGGCAAGCGTATCGCCTACGTGGAGGCCAATGCCGCCGCCGCGCAGGCGACGCTGGATATGCTGGCGACAACGCCGCTCGAGGTCGTCTATGCGGTAAGTATTGCCGCGCTGCCCACCGAGTTCTACGACATTCTGCTGGTTGCCGTACCGGTTTCGGTGCGCGACCTCAGCATTCACCGCGATAAGCTGAGTACCGCGCTCGGCATGACCAACCATCTGGTGCTGGCGCTGCCGTGTCACGCCCAGGTTGACGCCGAGTCGCTGAAACAAAACGGTGCGGCTGCCTGCCTGTTGAAGCCGTTGACCATTACTCGTCTGCTGCCGGTGCTGCAGGAATTCAGCCGCAGCACGCCCACACAGGTGGCCGTCCCGGTGACCGAGCATCGCCTGCCGATGACGGTGATGGCGGTGGACGATAACCCGGCAAACCTGAAACTGATTGGCGCGCTGTTGGACGATCAGGTGCAGCACGTTGAGCTGTGCGAAAGCGGACAGCAGGCGATTGAGTGCGCTAAGCAGATGAAATTCGATCTGATTCTGATGGATATCCAGATGCCGGATATCGACGGTATTCGCGCCTGTGAGCTGATTCGTCAGCTTCCGCATCAGCAGCAAACGCCGGTGATTGCGGTCACCGCCCACGCCCTTGCCGGGCAGAAAGAGAAGCTGCTGACCGCCGGCATGAACGACTATCTGGCGAAGCCAATTGAAGAGAACCGTCTGCACGACCTGCTGCTGCGCTATAAGCCAGGCGTCATTACGCCGCCGCGTCCCGCGCAGTCCGCGCCGGTGGAGCCGCCGATCGATCTGAACGCCACGCTGGACTGGCAGTTGGCGCTACGCCAGGCCGCCTATAAGCCGGATCTGGCGCGGGAGATGCTACAAATGCTGATCGCCTTCCTGCCGGAGGTGCGCAATAAAGTGGAGGAGCAGTTGGTCGGCGAAGAGCCGGAGAATCTGGTCGATGCCATTCACAAACTGCACGGCAGCTGCGGCTACAGCGGCGTACCGCGTCTTAAACATCTGTGCCAGCTGATTGAAAGCCAGCTGCGGAGCGGCACCCCGGCGGAGGAGCTGGAGCCGGAGCTGCTGGAACTGCTGGATGAAATGGATAATGTGACGCGGGAAACGAAGAAAATGCTGGGCTAGCCCAAACCTGTAGACCGGATAAGCGAAGCGCCATCAGGCTTGTGTGTGATTGCCGGATGGCGGCGTTGCCTTATCCGGCCTACAGCGACTGTCCCACTTTTATCGTTGCCGCGATATTCCGCGCGGCCATACGAACATTCGCCCCGGCTTCCGCCAGCGCTTCATCAAGCGAACAGATTCGATGCAGCACGCTAAACACCGCATCCAGCCCATGCTGATGTACAACACCCACATCAGCCGTCAGGCTACCGGCAATGCCAATCACTGGAATCTGATAACGTTTGGCGACCCGCGCCACGCCTACCGGCACCTTGCCGTGGATCGTCTGGCTATCGATACGCCCTTCCCCGGTAATCACCAGATCCGCATCGGCCACCAGCGCATCCAGGTGCAGCGCGTCGGTCACAATATCAATACCCGGTCTCAGGTGTGCGCCGCAAAATGCGTACAGCGCCGCCCCCATTCCTCCTGCCGCACCGCCGCCTTCCAGCGTCAGCACATCAAGATCTAAATCTTGCGCAATTTGCCCGGCATAGTGCGCCAATGCGCGGTCGAGCTGCGCAACCATCTCTGTCGTCGCGCCTTTCTGCGGCCCAAATACCGCCGACGCCCCTTCATCACCGACCAGCGGGTTCGTCACATCACAGGCAACATCAATCCGGCATTGCGCCAGGCGCGGATCCAGACCGCTGATGTCAATCGTTGCCAGCGTCGACAGCCCCGCGCCACCGGGCGCAATCGGCTGGCCGTTAGCGGTCAGTAGCTGCGCGCCAAGCGCCTGCACCATGCCTGCGCCGCCGTCGTTGGTGGCGCTACCGCCAATGCCGATAATCATCCGCGTCACGCCAAGATCCAGCGCATGGCGAATCAGCTCTCCGGTGCCCCACGAGGTTGTTTTTAGCGGGTTACGCGCGGCGGGAGGTAAAAGCTCCAGTCCGCTGGCCGCCGCCATTTCAATAAATGCGCAGGATTCATCGCCGGAGATGCCATAAAAGCCCTGCACTGGCTCACCGAGCGGGCCGGTCACCTCAACCTCAACCACCCGCCCTTGTGTTGCCGCCACCATAGCCTCAACGGTCCCTTCGCCGCCATCGGCAACCGGAAGCTTGATGTACTCGGCGTCCGGGTAGATCTCGCGAAATCCCGCTTCAATCGCACTGGCGACCTCGAGGGCGCTCAGGCTTTCCTTGTATGAGTCCGGGGCAATCACAATCTTCATAAGCTGTCCTTGTGCGAAGTGGCGGCAGTAAGCTTAGCGCACCATGCAGGGGCGTTTGTTATCAAATGTCCAGTTTGGGATCAGATACTGCATTCCCATGGCATCATCACGCGCCCCCAGGCCGTATTGTTGATACAGCGCGTTGGCCTGCATCACCTGGTCCATATCCAGCTCAACGCCCAGCCCCGGTGTATCTGGCACTTGCACCTTACCGTTTTTAATTTCAAACGGCGCTTTGGTCAGGCGCTGATTACCTTCCTGCCAGATCCAGTGGGTATCAATGGCGGTAATTTTTCCCGGCGCAGCGGCGGCGACGTGAGTGAACATCGCCAGCGAAATATCGAAATGGTTATTGGAGTGCGAGCCCCAGGTCAGGCCGAATTCATGGCACAACTGCGCCACGCGTACCGAGCCTTGCATGGTCCAGAAGTGCGGATCCGCCAGCGGAATATCCACCGATTGTAGCGCCAGCGTATGCCCCATCTGCCGCCAGTCGGTGGCAATCATGTTGGTGGCGGTCGGCAGGCCGGTCGCGCGGCGGAATTCCGCCATTACTTCTCGGCCGGAGAAGCCCTGCTCGGCGCCGCACGGATCTTCAGCATAGGCCAGCGTCCCTTTCAGGTACTTACCGATTTTGATCGCTTCATCGAGTGACCATGCGCCGTTCGGATCCAGCGTTACACGCGCCTGCGGGAAACGTTTTGCCAGCGCGACGATCGATTCCGCTTCTTCTTCGCCCGCCATCACGCCGCCCTTCAGTTTGAAGTCGTTAAAACCGTATTTTTCATACGCGGCCTCCGCCAGACGTACAACGGCATCCGGGGTCATCGCCTCGTCGTGGCGCAGGCGGTACCAGTCGCACTGCTCATCCGGCTGGCTCTGATACGGCAGCGGCGTCGCCTTGCGGTTGCCGATGAAGAACAGATAGCCAAGCATTTCCACTTCGCTACGCTGTTGACCCTCGCCAAGCAGCGAGGCCACATTCACTCCCAAATGCTGGCCCAGCAAGTCAAGCATGGCCGATTCAATGGCGGTCACAACATGAATCGTGGTGCGTAAGTCGAAGGTTTGCAGGCCGCGCCCGCTGGCATCGCGGTCGGCAAAAGCCGCACGCACGCGGTTCAGGACGTTTTTGTACTCGCCGAGCGTTTTCCCCACCACCAGCGGGATAGATTCTTCCAGGGTGGCGCGAATCTTTTCGCCGCCGGGAATCTCCCCCACGCCCTTGTGCCCGGCATTATCCTGAATTATCACGATATTTCGGGTAAAGAACGGCGCATGTGCCCCGCTCAGGTTCATCAGCATGCTGTCGCGTCCGGCAACGGGAATCACCTGCATGGACGTGACAACGGGCGTGGAAGTGTGAATGGTCATGGTTAAATCCTTGTCTACTGGGTCGACGGCCGTAAACAGAGCACGGGTATTAACATGCCCAGCCCGACGCGTCAGGAGCGAGAAATCTGGCAATCGTTATTATTATGGCTAACAACAGTATAGAAACAGGCGTGCGGCAGCTCATCGTGCAAATGCACAATATTAACGGGGAATGTTATTCAACGATGTGGTAAATGAACAAATAGCAGCCGGTGCGACGACGCCGCACCGGAAAGAAAATCAATCATGCTTATTTAAGCAGCGTTGCCCACTGCTCGACCCATGGATTGGAGACGCTCTCCGGTTCCGGGTCTTCGGAGGCATCGATCATCAGCATGTCGCCAATCCGCTGCGCGCCCTGTTCCTGCAACAGCGCGTCAAAGCGCTTGCCGCCGCCGCAGAAGTTCGCGTAAGTGCTATCGCCCAGCGCGATAATACCGTAGCGCAGATGCGGCTGGTACATATCCTGGAGATCGTTAAACAGCGGCACGATACTATCCGGCAGGTCACCCTGACCGGTGGTGGAGGTCACCACCAGCGCGTATTTACCGGTGTAGCTTTCCCAATCCGCCACCGTCGGGTCTTCAAAGACTTTCGCCTGATGCCCGAGACCGCCGAGAATGGTTTGCGCTTCTTCCGCCACCAGCAGCGAATTGCCATACATGGTGCCGACAAAAATCCCTACTTCAGCCATGATTTAACTCCCTGTTTACTTCTGGATAGCTTCATCCTGACCGCAGTCGGCGACAAACTCAACCCTTTCATTCTCAGGGAGAAGCCCGCGCCAGCCGAAATGTGATAAAGCCTGCATCCAGACGTCGTCGAGCCCGGCGCGAATCGTCAGCGGTTCGCCGGTAAACGGATGGGACATCGAGAGTTCGCTGGCGTGCAGCATCAGGCGGTTGCAGCCGAAATGCTCCGCCGCGCTGCGGTTCTGGCGCAGGTCGCCATGCTTGCTGTCGCCAATAATCGGATGACGCAGGTGTGCCAGATGGCGGCGCAGTTGGTGTTTGCGGCCGGTTTGTGGGTCCAGCTCTACCAGGCCGTAGCGCGTGGTCGGGTAGCGGCCCGTCGCGACCGGCATTTCCACCGTCGCCATGCCCCGGTAGTGAGTGACCGCTGGCTGCGGATCCTTATTCTCACGGGCAAACTTGTCAGCGATTTTATCCAGCTCTTCCACCAGCGGGTAGTCCAGCACCGCTTCATCAGTCAGCCAGCCGCGCACGATGGCGTGGTAGCGCTTGTGAATTTGATGCTGTTCGAACTGCTGCGCCAGCAGCCGTCCGGCTTCGCTGGACAGCCCCATCAGCAACACGCCGGATGTCGGACGGTCGAGGCGATGGGCGGTAAAGACGTGCTGGCCAATCTGGTCACGTACCGTCTGCATCACCACCACTTTTTCATCGCGATCGAGCCAGCTGCGATGCACCAACCAGCCTGACGGTTTGTTCACCGCCACCAACCACTCGTCCTGGTAGATAATTTCCAGCATCAGTGGGGATCGCTCGTAAAGAAGGCATCCAGCTGCTCAAGCGGCGGCAGGATAATCGCGCGCAGCGGATGCGCAGCGTCGAGCGCCATTTCGTAATACGGCGCGATGGCAAAATCTTTTGGCAGCGGCATTTCGCTATCCAGCAGCTGATGCATGCGCGGGATCAGCACCCACTGGAGCCACTCCAGCGGCTCCAGGGTGTCCATGCAGAACGGCTGTTCGCTGGCAAAGGCGCTTTCGTGCGGCGCCGTCTCCTGCCAGTGCTGATGCTGACGCAGCAGCGTTTCAATAAGCAGTAGTTGGTCGCGTAGGCTGTCGTGGCGTGTCATGGAAACCTCTGAGGAATGAAAATCGCGCGCAGGATACCACTAGTTGGCGGGAAACAAAAAAAAGGGGGCACTGTAAAAACAGTGCCCCCGGTTCGTTTCGCAGCAATCCAGCTACTTTTAGTGCTCCCTGCTCGTCCGTGACAACTTTTCCTGTGGTCTCCTGACCAGTTCGTCCCTAAACGGTTGCTTCCTGCATCACACCACCCCGATGTGATTTCACCCAATCCTTGAGTGTGTCCTGATCTTCCTGATCCACCAGATATCCTGTCTGGCTCTCGTTCTCCGTCCTGGAGGTGTCCTTTAACGCGTTCCTGCGCTATCCTTTTGCTTCATCCTGAAGCCTTTCCTTGAATCACCTTCCCGGTGTGTCCTATGAAGCGTCATCATCCTGATGTTCACTTCATTGTGCGACTCCCTGTCGACGTAGATAGAATCCGCTATTTCACTTCGTCTTACAAGCGCCCCTCAGACAATCCCTTAAGGCTTACACGCAAGAAAATCACCTTATAGAACAATTATCATATTGATATAAAACGAAATTACTAAAACATAGGGATAAGAGTCTTACTTATAATCTGGCGATCTCTCACAGTGCGTGTAAGAGATCTCTCACAAAGGGATGGGCAAACTGTCTTACAGAATAGGCTCAAGTTGAGTCAGGAAACTCGCAAGGGAGGAGGCCAGAGGCAGGCGATTGCGCGTTCCGAGCGTCTCTTTGACCACTTCACCGGTCACGTTACAGACGGAAATCACGTCAAGTTCGCTGTCCAGCGTGGCGATAAACAGCGTCGGCGATAACTTCAGGCGCTTCTGCGTGACCAGGTGACCAATCAGGTTTTCCTGCACGCGACGGAAGTCGTCGGGGCTCCACACCTGCAGCAGCGTCAGGGCATCGCCCATGAAAAGCGCTTGCATATCACCCGCATACTGAGTGGTATAATAGGTGTGAATGGGTTGTTGTACCACAATATCCATTGCCCGTTCAACGCCATTTACATTCGGTTCACCGTCAAAGTCCCGCGGTTGCCAGAAGACCGCGTCGCCGCTCGTCGAAACCTGGCATGGCGACGGGATGCCGTAAAGCTCTTCGCTGCGCGGCAGGCTGTTATAGGTGCGCTGCCAGGCATCGCAATAGCGTTGGGTAAAGGCGTGTAATGCGTCTGCAGTCTGCTGATCCACGAATTTCTCTCTTCAGGTTAGCCAGGATACACTAGAAGCCATAGTGTACCTGCTTTATAACGGTGAAACATGTCTTCTTATGATAACCATCAGGCGCTTGCCGGCCTGACGCTCGGTAAAACCACAGATTACCGCGATACCTACGACGCCAGCCTGTTACAGGGCGTTCCGCGCAGCCTGAACCGCGATCCGCTCGGGCTGCACGCCGATTCCCTGCCCTTCCACGGCGCGGATATCTGGACGCTGTACGAGCTTTCCTGGCTCAACGCCAAAGGCCTGCCCCAGGTCGCGGTCGGCCACGTCGAGCTGAGCCACGACACGGTGAACCTGGTCGAGTCAAAGAGCTTTAAGCTCTACCTCAACAGCTTCAACCAGACGCGTTTCGCCCGTTGGGAAGAGGTGCAGGAAACGCTGCAACGCGACCTGAGCGCCTGCGCGGAGGGCAACGTGACGGTGGCCCTCTACCGCCTTGATGAGATTGAAGGCCAGCCGATTGCCCATTTCCATGGCAGCTGTATTGATGACCAGGATATCGAGATTGATAACTACCAGTTCAACGCCGACTACCTTGACGGCGCAGCCGGCCAGAAAGTGGTGCAGGAAACGCTGGTCAGCCATCTGTTGAAATCAAACTGCCTGATCACCCACCAGCCGGACTGGGGTTCTGTACAAATTCAATACCGTGGCCCACAGATCGACCGGGAAAAGCTGCTGCGCTATCTGGTCTCTTTCCGCCATCACAACGAGTTCCACGAGCAGTGCGTCGAGCGTATCTTCAACGATATTCTGCGCTTCTGCGCGCCGGAGAGCCTGAGCGTCTACGCGCGATACACTCGCCGCGGCGGGCTGGATATCAACCCGTGGCGGGCAAACGGTGAATTTGTGCCGGCAATTGGCCGTCTGGTGCGCCAGTAAGCTGAACAATTTCTCAATAATGCGCACATTGTTCCGCGACTGAGGTTGTAGTAAACAAGCCAGCGAGGCTATTGTAATCACTAAGGAAGACGATTTTCGTCCCGTTAAGGAGTCCACTTGATTACACATATTAGCCCGCTTGGCTCAATGGATATGTTGTCGCAGCTGGAAGTCGACATGCTTAAACGCACGGCCAGCACCGACCTGTATCAATTGTTCCGCAACTGCTCATTGGCCGTACTGAACTCAGGCAGCCTGACCGATAACAGTAAAGAGCTGCTGTCCCGCTTCGAAAGCTTCGATATTAACGTGCTGCGCCGCGAACGCGGCGTTAAGCTCGAACTGATTAATCCGCCGGAAGAGGCGTTCGTCGACGGGCGCATTATCCGCTCGCTCCAGGCCAACCTGTTCGCCGTGCTGCGCGATATTCTGTTCGTTTACGGGCAGATTCATAACACCGTACGCTTCCCGAATCTCGATCTGGAAAGCTCCGCCCATATCACCAACCTGGTGTTCTCCATTCTGCGCAACGCGCGCGCGCTGCACGTGGGCGAAGCGCCGAGCATGGTGGTGTGCTGGGGCGGTCACTCGATCAACGAAAACGAGTACCTCTACGCGCGTCGCGTGGGTAACCAGCTTGGCCTGCGTGAGTTAAACATCTGCACCGGCTGCGGACCTGGCGCGATGGAAGCGCCAATGAAGGGCGCCGCAGTCGGCCATGCGCAGCAGCGCTACAAAGAAGGGCGCTTTATCGGCATGACCGAACCGTCGATTATTGCCGCTGAGCCGCCAAACCCGCTGGTCAACGAACTGATCATCATGCCGGATATCGAAAAGCGCCTGGAAGCGTTTGTCCGTATTGCCCACGGGATAATCATCTTCCCGGGCGGCGTAGGTACTGCGGAAGAGCTGCTGTATCTGCTGGGTATCCTGATGAACCCGGCGAATAAAGACCAGGTACTGCCGCTTATCCTCACCGGCCCGAAAGAGAGCGCCGACTACTTCCGCGTGCTCGACGAGTTCGTGGTGCATACGCTGGGCGAAGGCGCGCGTCGCCACTATAAGATCATCATTGATGATGAAGTGGAAGTGGCGCGCCAGATGAAAAAAGCGATGCCGCTGGTGAAAGAGAACCGCCGCGATACTGGCGACGCCTACAGCTTCAACTGGTCGATGCGCATTGCGCCAGACCTGCAAATGCCGTTTGAGCCGTCGCACGAGAACATGGCAAACCTCAAGCTTTATCCGGATCAACCGGTTGAAGTGCTGGCCGCAGACCTGCGCCGCGCCTTCTCTGGCATCGTGGCGGGTAACGTGAAGGAAGTGGGTATTCGCGCTATCGAAGAGTTTGGCCCGTACAAAATTCACGGCGACAAAGAGATGATGCGCCGCATGGATGAACTGCTACAGGGCTTCGTGGCGCAACACCGCATGAAGCTACCTGGCTCCGCCTATATACCCTGCTACGAAATCTGCGCCTGATACTTTTCGCAGCGCATTTCACTACTTACCCGGCGGTCTTCACCGCCGGTTTTTCTCTCAAACCGCACGCATAAACACCCTAATTCGCACAAAGCCAATCGTTTGCGTGCTATATGCAACCGCATATTATTAGCAATAATTATGATTCGGCGCTAAAAAACGCCATTTCCATCATTTTTATCAGCAAAAACATCGTATTTAGCCCCTCCCCCATTTACCACACATACTGCGAATGCTAGCCTTCGCGACCATAAATTTTCACTCAAAAGGTTATTACAGTAAAAAGACCTGCAATAACCCATGCTAAAAGTGGATTATTACATTTGGGATCGTGATCACTGATACATTCACGAGTTAAATGTACATTTGCGCTCGTCGAAAATGGTGTTGGGTAAAAATCACAAAAAAACCAATACTTCTAAAATTTAATATTACGT
>NZ_JANEWH010000091.1:0-20177 GCF_028069715.1 Kluyvera sp. Awk 3
GGCTTAAAGTATATCCTGGCCAACGATACCTAAGCTAAACCATTTCTTTTTCCTTAGACATAAAAACCACTTTATCGAGGAATGATGGCATATCGAACTGCAAAACAATAAATTAACAAAACATCAAACAAAGACAGCCGTCATTCCCCAGTAAAAAACAATGTTCCAACGACAAAAAATGAACAAAATCTTCTACTGCTAACCCTTCAAAACAGCGGGGATGGGGAGTACATTGTTCGGTGCTGACTTCCACGGCAGGGAGTGGCAATAACAGCTAAAAAGGTCAAAGGTTCATGTCCCCCATCGAAAAATCCAGAAAATTAGATAACGTTTGTTACGACATTCGCGGCCCGGTACTCAAAGAGGCCAAACGCCTTGAAGAAGAAGGCAACAAAGTTCTTAAACTGAATATCGGCAACCCGGCGCCTTTCGGGTTTGACGCGCCGGATGAAATTCTGGTCGACGTGATCCGCAACCTGCCGACGGCGCAGGGTTATTGCGACTCCAAAGGTCTCTATTCCGCGCGTAAGGCCATTATGCAGCACTACCAGGCGCGCGGTATGCGTGACGTCACGGTAGAAGACATTTACATTGGCAACGGCGTTTCCGAGCTTATCGTGCAGGCCATGCAGGCGCTGCTCAATAGCGGCGACGAAATGCTGGTACCGGCTCCGGACTATCCGCTGTGGACAGCGGCAGTGTCATTATCCAGCGGTAATGCGGTGCACTATCTGTGCGATGAGTCCGCCGGCTGGTTCCCGGACCTCGACGATATCCGCGCGAAAATTACCCCACGCACGCGTGGCATCGTGATCATCAACCCGAACAACCCTACCGGCGCGGTATACTCAAAAGAGCTGCTGATGGAGATCGTGGAGATCGCCCGCGAGCACAATCTGATCATCTTCGCCGACGAAATCTACGACAAGATCCTCTATGACGCGGCGCAGCATCACTCGATTGCCGCCCTGGCGCCGGATCTGCTGACCGTGACCTTCAACGGTTTATCCAAGACCTATCGTGTGGCCGGTTTCCGTCAGGGCTGGATGGTGCTCAACGGGCCGAAGAAACACGCGAAAGGCTACATTGAAGGGCTGGAAATGCTGGCCTCGATGCGCCTGTGCGCCAACGTTCCGGCGCAGCACGCGATTCAGACCGCACTGGGCGGCTATCAGAGTATCAGTGAATTTATTACGCCGGGCGGACGTCTGTACGAACAGCGTAACCGCGCGTGGGAGCTGATTAACGAGATCCCTGGGGTTTCCTGTGTCAAGCCACAGGGCGCGCTGTATATGTTCCCGAAAATCGACGCGAAACGCTTCAATATTCATGACGATCAGCGCATGGTGCTGGACTTCCTGTTACAGGAAAAAGTCCTGCTGGTTCAGGGCACTGCCTTTAACTGGCCGTGGCCGGATCACGTCCGTATCGTCACCCTGCCGCGTGAGGACGATCTGGAAATGGCCATCACCCGTTTTGGTCGCTTCCTCTCAGGCTATCACCAGCTGTAATCATCGTCTGAATTGGCCGCCGGCATTTGCATCCGGCGGCCATCTCTGCGCACAATGCCTTTACAAAAGCTACTGAGTAAGGGTTGTTATGAATCAGAGTCATTTTTTTGCCCACCTCTCCCGCCTGAAGTTAATTAACCGCTGGCCGCTGATGCGCAACGTGCGCACCGAGAACGTCTCTGAACACAGCCTTCAGGTCGCGATGGTCGCTCACGCGCTCGCCGCCATTAAAAACCGCAAGTTTAACGGCCAGCTCAACGCCGAACGTATTGCACTGCTGGCGATGTATCACGACGCTTCCGAAGTGCTGACCGGCGATCTGCCGACCCCGGTCAAGTATTTCAACTCTCAGATTGCCCAGGAGTACAAGGCGATAGAAAAAATCGCCCAGCAGAAGCTCATTGAGATGGTACCGGACGAACTGCGCGATATTTTTGCGCCGCTTGTCGACGAACATCAAAGCAGCGAAGAAGAGAAAGCGATTGTGAAGCAGGCAGACGCCCTGTGCGCCTACCTGAAGTGCCTGGAAGAGCTATCAGCCGGTAACAACGAATTCCTGCTGGCGAAAGGTCGTCTGGAGAAAACGCTGGCCTCACGGCGCAGCGAAGAGATGGATTACTTTATGGCGGTGTTCGTACCCAGCTTTCATCTTTCACTGGATGAAATAAGCCAGGACTCGCCGCTTTAATCCCCCCGACGACGGTGAGTTTGTAGGCCAGATAAGACGTTTACGTCGCCATCCGGCCTACCTATCCCGTTCATCAGAACGGGAATAAAATCGGCACCAGTATCACGCAGATGATCATCACCAGCACCGTAAACGGCACGCCGATTTTGACGAAGTCGCTGAAGCTGTATCTTCCGGGCCCCAGCACCAGGGTGTTTACCGGTGACGACACCGGCGTCATAAAGGCCGCCGAGGCCGCCATCGCGACGATCATCGCAAACGGATAGGGCGACACTCCCATCGATTTTGCCGTCGCCAGCGCAATCGGCGCCATCAGCACCGCCGTGGCCGTATTAGAGATAAACAAACCAATCGCCGCGCACATGACGAACAAGCAGCCCAGCATCAGATAAGGCCCCTGCCCGCCGCCGACGTCCATCAGCCCTTTTACCACCAGATCGACACCGCCGGTTTTTTGCAGCGCTAACGCGAACGGCATCATCCCGACGATCAGGATAATGCTCGGCCAGTGAATAGATTTATAGGCGCTCTGGGCATCGATACAGCGGAATTTGCCCATCAGCAGACAGGCGATAATCGCGGCAATGGGGTTAGGAATTTCATCGGTGAGCATCAGCGCGACCATCAACACCAGGCAAAAGATGGCGTGCGGCGCCTGGCTGTGCGCTGGCGATGCATCGCTCACTTCAACCGGCAGATTGAGGACCACGAAATCACGGCCATTCTGCGCCAGCTGGCTTATCTGCTTCCAGTTGCCGACCACCAGCACAATGTCGCCCAACTGCAGTGACTCATCCACGACCGAGCCATCCAGCGCCTCGCCATCGCGTTTCATCCCTACAACGTTCAAACCGTAACGGGTACGGAAGCCCATTTCACGAATGGTTTTACCAATCAGCTCGGACTCTGGAATCAGCGACACCTCCGCCATCCCGACGTCCAGCGCCTGATCGGAGAAATACTCGCCGCGCAGCACCATCGGCTCGAGCATCTGCTCGCTACAGAACTGACGCAGGTCGATTTCAGCGGCGGACATATCAATCAGCAGCACGTCGCGCGCGCGAAACTCAGATACCCCGTTAACGTTCACAATCACCCGGCGAAAACGACGCCAGCGTTCCACCCCGATAATGTTGGCGCCATAGCGCTCGCGCAGCTTCATGTCGTCGAGACGCTGACCAATCATCGGCGAGCCGGGACGAATCGCCAGACGACGGGCACGGCCGGTCAGGTGATATTCTTTAATCAGATCGCGGAAGGTACTGCGTTTACGGCTATCTCGCGGCTGGCTGCCATCATCGCCCTTCAGTAAAAAGCGCATGACCAGCATATAGAGGATGCCGAAGACCAGCACCACCAGACCAATTGGCGTGACGCTAAAGAAGCTGAAACCCTCAAGCCCCTCGCGAATAAGCTCACTGTTGATAACCAGGTTAGGCGGCGTAGCCACCAGCGTCATCATACCGCTGATAAGCCCGGCAAAGCTCAGCGGCATCATTAAACGCGAAGGGGAAATATTCATGCGCGCCGAGACGCTAAGTACCACCGGGATAAAGATAGCGACGACACCGGTCGAGCTCATAAATGCCCCCAACCCGGCGACGGTTAACATCAGGAATACCAGCATTTTGGTTTCGCTGTTTCCCGCCACCTGTACCAGCCAGGAGCCCATGTTGGTCGCCACACCGGTGCGCACGAGGCCGTCGCCGATAATAAACAGCGCGGCAATCAAAATCACGTTAGGGTCGCTGAAGCCAGAAAAAGCTTCGCTTAGGGTCAGCGTGCCGCTGAGCACAAAGGCCACAATGATGCCCAGCGCGATCGCATCCATGCGCACCTTGCCGGTGGCGAAAAGCACCACCGCAATCGCAAGCAGACACAGCACCCAAATCAGTTCACCGTTCACAGCACATCCTTGTCATCAAATAAGCGGTAAGTTGTTCAAGTAAAAAGCCGTTGACTATAATGACAGAAAAAAGCCCCAACGATGTGGGGCTAAATCATAAGATCATGCATTCTGCGAGACGTTGACCCAGCCATCAGCCTGTTTTTCAACCCGCAGCGACGCCAGCGTCGAGAGGACAAAGTCGACCTCCAGCAGCTCGGGCGTCTCCGGCGGTACGTTCACGGCGGCGACATGGCAGCCCGCCGCTAACCCCGACTGTACGCCCGCCAGCGCATCTTCGACGACCAGACAGTCCTGCGGCGGCAGACCCAGCAGTTCGGCCCCTAGTAAATAGGCGTCCGGTTGCGGCTTTCCGCGTTTGACTTGCTCGGCGGTGACGAACACCGCAGGCATCGGCAGGCCCGCCGCGCGATGACGCGCATGGGCGACCGGAATGGAGCCAGAGGTAACGATGGCCCATGGAACGCTTTGCGCATCAAGATGCTGGAGCAGCGCCACCGCGCCAGGCAGCGCACGAATACCGTCGAGATCGTTCGCTTCTATCTGTTCCAGCCGCAGAAACTCGGCCTGAATTTCCGCCTCCGATTTATCCGGCATGAAATGACGCAGCGTGGTGATCGCCTGTTTGCCGTGAATAAAGTCCAGAACCGCTTGCGGATCAACGCCATAGCTTTCCGCCCAAAACTGCCAGGAACGCTCAACCACCGGCAGTGAATCCACCAGCGTACCGTCTAAATCAAACAGGAAACCTTTGCACTGCACAGCGGCCTCCATCAGGCGTTAATGATCTGATTAATTTCGTTGCTGCTCAGATGATACTGGCGCGGGCACCCGTGCCAAACGTTCAGCATGCGCTGGTATTTGTCCCACATCGGGGTCTGCGCGTTGAAGCCGTGAGTCCCCGCATCAAAGTGGGTATAGCGGCCTTCTACATTCACCATAAAGCGGACATAGCCCAGGAAACGCGCTTCGGTCGCCGCATCAAAGCCGAGGAAAGTGACACGACGTTCATCAATGGTGTCGGCGTCTTTCAGGTTGGTCCAGGAGACGTGCAGCGCGTGGTACATCTCCATGATGTCGATAACGATACGACAGGTCTCTTCTTTGAGTTCGCCAAATTCACGGTCCAGTTCACGCATCTGTAAACCATAACCACGTTCGATAATGGTCTGCAGGCGGCGGTAGCGCTCAGCGTTGTCGGGATCAAGCATAGTCATCATTTTGTACTGATTGGACAAAATCAGACGTTGAGCATGGGTCATTTCCATTTTTCGACTCCTGTTGCGCTTTGCAGCATAAAAAAAAAGACACAAGGTTTGTGTCTTCTTTTATATGCGTTTTTCGCTATCAATTACAAATCATCGAGGAAAGTTTTATCCAGTTGTTTGAAGGCGCGCTTAAGCGTGTCAGCCAGCGCCTGGTAATCCGGCTTTCCTTCGACCGGCGCGAGCGCCTGCCCGGCTTCCTGTAATTTGCCGCGCACTTCATAGAACCACTGCAGGATTGACGGCGGCAATGGCGTGACGGAACGCTTACCCAACCACCACAGACCTTGCATCGGCAGGCTCAGCGCAAAGAGCGCCGTGGCCACCGCGGGGCCAAGCTGACCACCCAGGGCGATTTGCCAGCAGAGCGTAAAAATCGCCAGCGGCGGCATCAAGCGTATCGCATGGCGCGTCGCGCGAATCACGCGATTCTCAACAAACACCGGCGCAAGACGTTTTTCCAGCGGCCACGTCTTTGCATAGTGCTGCCCCCGGCTAAACAAACTGAAAAAACTGACCGGGCGTTGCTCGGGAGTCGACATGGCTAACCTCAACTTCTCGTATAAAAATTAAAATATTTTTGCAAAACAACAACTGGGTATGACATCGTTCAAAAAATTTTGGCATAGCCCCGGCAATCGGGTATCCTGTGCCAGCCTGAGATAACCTGATTCTATACACTCCGGCACATCAAATTATCGCATATTCTGCCATTGGCTGAAAATTATGCAAAATGGCTTAGAATCAATATGTATTTCTTAGATCATGCCTGAAAAGTGTTCCGGGCATGATGTTAATCATAAATGTCGGTGTCATCCTGCGCTACGCTTAATGACTCATTGACGTTTTTTTAGCCACGTATCATAAATAGGTACTTCCATGTCGAGTAAGTTAGTACTGGTTCTGAACTGCGGTAGCTCCTCACTGAAATTTGCAATCATCGATGCAGTTAATGGTGAAGAATACCTCTCTGGTTTAGCCGAATGTTTCCATCTTCCAGAAGCACGTATCAAGTGGAAAATGGACGGCGGTAAACAAGAAGCGGCTTTAGGTGCAGGCGCCGCTCACAGTGAAGCGCTGAACTTCATCGTTAATACAATTCTGGCACAAAAACCAGAACTGTCTGCTCAGCTGACCGCGATCGGCCACCGTATCGTACACGGCGGCGAGAAGTACACCAGCTCCGTTGTGATCGACGAATCCGTTATCCAGGGCATCAAAGACTCTGCCTCTTTCGCTCCGCTGCACAACCCGGCTCACCTGATCGGTATCGCCGAAGCGCTGAAATCCTTCCCGCAGCTGAAAGACAAGAACGTTGCTGTATTCGATACCGCGTTCCACCAGACCATGCCGGAAGAATCTTACCTGTATGCTCTGCCGTACAGCCTGTACAAAGAACACGGCATCCGTCGCTACGGCGCGCACGGCACCAGCCACTTCTATGTGACTCAGGAAGCCGCGAAAGTTCTGAACAAACCGGTTGAAGAAGTTAACATCATCACCTGCCACCTCGGCAACGGCGGTTCCGTTTCCGCTATCCGTAACGGCGTGTGCGTAGACACCTCCATGGGTCTGACCCCGCTGGAAGGTCTGGTGATGGGTACTCGCTCTGGCGATATCGACCCGGCTATCATTTTCCATCTGCATGACACCCTGGGCATGAGCATCGACCAGATCAACAAGCTGCTGACCAAAGAGTCCGGCCTGCTGGGTCTGACCGAAGTGACCAGCGACTGCCGTTATGTAGAAGACAACTACAAAGATAAAGAAGACGCTAAACGTGCAATGGACGTTTACTGCCACCGTCTGGCGAAATACATCGGCGCTTACACTGCACTGATGGACGGTCGTCTGGACGCGGTTATCTTCACCGGTGGTATTGGTGAAAACGCGGCAATGGTGCGTGAACTGTCCCTGGGCAAACTGGGCGTTCTGGGCTTCGAAGTTGATCACGAACGTAACCTGGCTGCCCGTTTCGGCAAGTCTGGCTTCATCAACAAAGAAGGCACTCGTCCTGCCATCGTTATCCCGACCAACGAAGAACTGGTCATTGCACAAGACGCCAGCCGTCTGACTGCCTGATATCACACCGCCAGCCTAGCTGGCGGTGCTGTTTTGTATCCCGCCCGAAACTGGCGGTAACGAAAGAGGATAAACCGTGTCCCGTACTATTATGCTGATCCCTACCGGAACCAGCGTCGGCCTGACCAGCGTCAGCCTTGGCGTGATCCGTGCTATGGAACGCAAAGGCGTTCGTCTGAGCGTCTTTAAGCCTATCGCTCAACCACGTTCCGGTGGTGATGCGCCTGACCAGACTACCACTATCGTTCGCGCAAACTCATCAACAACGACAGCGGCTGAACCGCTGAAGATGAGCCATGTAGAAACGCTGCTCTCCAGCAATCAGAAAGATGTGCTGATGGAAGAGATCATTGCCAACTACCACGCGAACAGCAAAGATGCAGAAGTGGTGCTGGTTGAAGGCCTGGTCCCAACCCGTAAACACCAGTTCGCTCAGTCTCTGAACTACGAAATCGCGAAAACGCTGAACGCGGAAATCGTCTTCGTCATGTCTCAGGGTACCGACACTCCGGAACAGCTGAACGAGCGTATTGAACTGACTCGCAACAGCTTCGGCGGCGCGAAAAACACCAACATCACCGGCGTTATCGTGAACAAACTGAACGCACCGGTTGATGAACAGGGCCGTACTCGCCCGGATCTGTCTGAGATCTTCGACGACTCATCCAAAGCGCAGGTCGTGAAAATCGACGCTGAACAGCTGAAGGGCCACAGCACGCTGCCTGTACTGGGCGCGGTACCGTGGAGCTTCGATCTGATCGCCACTCGCGCGATCGATATGGCGCGTCACCTGAACGCCACCGTGATCAACGAAGGCGATATCAACACCCGCCGCGTGAAGTCCGTAACCTTCTGTGCGCGTAGCATCCCGCACATGCTGGAGCACTTCCGTGCAGGTTCCCTGCTGGTAACCTCCGCAGACCGTCCGGACGTGCTGGTTGCAGCCTGCCTGGCCGCGATGAACGGCGTGGAAATCGGTGCCCTGCTGCTGACCGGCGGCTACGACATGGATCCGCGCATCAGCAAGCTGTGTGAGCGTGCATTCGCTACCGGCCTGCCGGTATTCATGGTGAACACCAACACCTGGCAGACCTCTCTGAGCCTGCAGAGCTTCAACCTGGAAGTTCCGGTTGATGACCGCGAGCGTATCGAGAAAGTTCAGGAATACGTTGCCAACTTTATCAACCCGGAATGGATTGATTCCCTGACTGCGACCTCTGAACACAGCCGTCGCCTGTCTCCGCCGGCATTCCGCTACCAGCTGACCGAGCTGGCGCGTAAAGCGGGCAAACGCGTTGTTCTGCCGGAAGGCGACGAACCGCGTACCGTTAAAGCGGCCGCTATCTGTGCGGAACGCGGCATCGCAACCTGCGTCCTGCTGGGTAACCCGGACGAAATCAACCGCGTTGCGGCCTCTCAGGGTGTTGAACTGGGCGCTGGCGTTGAAATCGTTGATCCGGATGTGGTTCGCGAAAGCTACGTGGCTCGCCTGGTCGAACTGCGTAAGAACAAAGGCATGACCGAAACCGTTGCCCGCGAACAGCTGGAAGACAACGTGGTTCTCGGTACCCTGATGCTGGAACAGGACGACGTAGACGGCCTGGTTTCCGGTGCGGTTCACACCACAGCGAACACCATTCGTCCGCCGCTGCAGCTGATCAAAACTGCGCCGGGTAGCTCTCTGGTGTCTTCCGTGTTCTTCATGCTGCTGCCTGAACAGGTTTACGTTTACGGCGACTGCGCGATCAACCCGGATCCGACGGCAGAACAGCTGGCAGAAATTGCGATTCAGTCCGCTGAATCCGCCATTGCTTTCGGTATCGAACCGCGCGTTGCAATGCTCTCCTACTCCACCGGCACCTCTGGTGCAGGTAGCGACGTAGAGAAAGTTCGCGAAGCAACTCGTCTGGCACAGGAAAAACGTCCTGACCTGATGATCGACGGCCCGCTGCAGTACGACGCCGCTGTTATGGCTGACGTAGCAAAATCCAAAGCACCGAACTCTCCGGTTGCAGGTCGCGCTACCGTGTTCATCTTCCCGGATCTGAACACCGGTAACACCACCTACAAAGCGGTACAGCGTTCTGCCGACCTGATCTCCATCGGGCCGATGCTGCAGGGTATGCGCAAGCCGGTGAACGACCTGTCTCGTGGCGCGCTGGTAGACGATATCGTCTACACTATCGCTCTGACCGCGATCCAGTCTTCACAGCAGCAGTAATTCATGCTGATGGCATGAAAAAGGCGACCAACAGGTCGCCTTTTTATTTACAGTAGCTCTCGCGCGGCCGACACAATATCATGCGCAGTCAGGCCATATTCTTTCTGTAAAAAGTCCTGCGTTCCCACCTGACCATAGCGTTCTTTTACCCCCACCCGCCGCATCGGTACGGGACACGTTTCGACAAGCACTTCCGCCACCGCTGACCCCAGGCCGTTATGGATGCTGTGGTTTTCACAGGTCACGATACGCCCGGTTTTTTCCGCATAGTTTTTCACCAGCATTTTGTCGATAGGCTTGAGGGTAAACATGTCTATCACCGCCGCGCTGACCCCAAGCTGCTCAAGCTGGCGTGCCGCTTCCAGCGCCTCTGTCACCATAATACCGTTGGCAATCAGCGTAATATCACTACCTTCGCGCAGCACGTTGCCCTTGCCGATGGTAAAGGTTGACCCTGGCGCATACACGCTCGGCGCCTGCTTGCGGATGGTACGCAGCCAGTAAAAACCGTCGAGGTTGATGAGCTGACGCAGAATATCTTCAAACATCACCGCATCGGTGACTTCCAGCACCACCGAATGCGCCAGACCGCGGACAATCCCCATATCCTCAAAAGACATATGCGTACCGCCGTTATGACAGGCGGTCACTCCCGCGTCAGAGGCAATCACCTTGACGTTATTGCGCTGATAATCCAGCGACATAAACAGTTGGTCAAAGCAGCGGCGGCTGGCAAACGCGGTAAACGTATGCACAAACGGCTTACGTCCGGTGAGCGATAGCCCGGCGGCGGTGCCAATCACGTTCGCTTCCATAATGCCGCAGTTGATCACATGTTGCGGATACTCGCGGGCAACGCTGTCCATCGCCATAGAGCTCATCAGGTCAGCTTCCAGCGCGATGATCGGGCTGCCTTCGGCAATCTGCTGGGCAACAAATCCGGCGTATACTTTACGCATTTCCAGAGCGTCTTTTTGTCCTGCAGGGGCAACCTTAATCATGTTCAGTCTCCAGTTGGCGAATGCTCTCGTTTATCGTCTCTTTCATCTCATCCGTCAGGCGTAAATGATGGTTATTGGCGAGATTCTCGAGATAGGGCACCCCCTGGCCTTTGACGCTATCGAGGATCACCACCCGTGGGCGAGCATCAACAGGCGGCACCGGCTGTACCGCCGCCAGCAGTCCTGGGATGTCATCGCCTTTCACGGTCACCACGTCAAAACCAAAGGCGCGGAATTTTTCGTCAAGGTTGAAAGGACAGATAATGTCATCCAGCTTGCCGTCAAGCTGCAGCTTGTTCCAGTCGACAAAGACGGTCAGGTTATTCAGACGATGATGGGCAATAAACTGGAACGCCTCCCAGCACTGCCCCTCATTCAGTTCGCCATCCCCCACGATGCAGAAAACACGATTCGCGCGCCCCGCCAGTTGATGCGAGAGTGCCATCCCCGCAGCGATGGAAATCCCCTGCCCCAACGACCCCGTCGTCGCATCCACGCCGCGCGTTTTGAGCCTGTCCGGATGACTCGGGAGCCGCGTTCCGTTTTGGTTCAGCGTACTCAGCTCCTCAATCGGGAAATATCCCTTAATCGCCAGCGTACTGTACAGCGCCGGGCCGGCGTGCCCTTTCGACAGCACAAAATAGTCCCGTTCTGGCCAGTCCGGGTCTGCCGGGTCAATTTTCATTACCGCGCCGTACAGCACGGCCAGCGTTTCCACCACCGACATGCTACCGCCGTAATGGCCGAACCCCAGATTGGTCAGCGATTTCAGGGTTTCCACGCGAATCTCACGCGCCAGTGCGCTCACTTCTTTCACATTCATGATTTAGCCCCGTTGTTCTCCTGCGCGCTGCCGCCCACAGATTTCTTTTTCGCAAAAACGTTGTACGCCACCAGCGCTGCAAACAAGGCGACGACCAGGCCCGTAATAGCAAACGGCGACAGATAGCGGGCCAGGTTCCCCAGCACAATACCGACGACGCCAAAATCAGCATCCGAGAAGGTCGTATTGGCAAAACCAATCGCCCCCAGTACTGGCAAGAGCAGCACAGGCAGGAAGGTGATCAGCAGACCGTTAGCAAACGCGCCAATCATCGCGCCGCGTCGGCCACCAGTGGCATTGCCAAACACGCCGGCCGTCGCGCCGGTAAAGAAGTGCGGCACCACGCCGGGTAAAATCAGCACCCACTTAAACTGCCCACACAGGAACAGCCCAACGAGTCCACCCAGGAAGCTGAACAAGAAACCAATTAACACCGCGTTAGGGGCGTAGGGATACACCACCGGGCAGTCCAGCGCCGGGCGTGCGTGCGGCACCAGCTTTTCCGAGAAACCGGTAAACGCCGGTACGATCTCAGCCAGAATCAGGCGCACCCCTTGCAGGATGATGAATACACCGGCAGCAAAGGTGATCGCCATAATGATGGCGTAGACGAGATAGTTCTGACCGCCGCTGAAGGTGCTTTCAACATATTCACGCCCTGCGCTGACCGCCATGATCAGGTAGATAATCATCATGGTCAGTGAAATGGAGATAGAGCTGTCACGCAGAAAACTCAGGTTCTTCGGCAGGTTCATCTCTTCGGTCGAACGCGACCCTTTACCACAGACGCTGCCGATCCAGCCCGAAAGCACATAGCCCAACGTACCGAAGTGGCCGAAGGCGATGTCATCGGTGCCGGTAATACGCTTCATATAACGCTGTGCCAGCGCCGGGAAGAATGCCATGACCAGGCCGAGGATCAGCGAGCCGGTAAAGACCAGTCCGATACCGTCGAAACCCGCAACTGTCAGGATTACGCCGATCATGCAGGCCATATAGAAGGTGTGATGGCCGGTCAGGAAGATATATTTCAGGCGCGTAAAACGGGCGACCAGAATATTCGCGACCATACCAAATGCCATAATTAACGCCGTTGACGCGCCGTACTTCTCAAGCGCAATAGAAACAATCGCCTCATTATTCGGAATAATGCCTTGTATATTAAAGGCGTGTTCAAACATTCCTCCCAGTGGATTCAATGAGCCAACTAATACTGTCGCCCCACCGCCCAGGACAATAAACCCCAGGATAGTTTTAATCGTTCCCTTCACAACATCGGAAAAAGATTTCTTTTGTGCCACCAGGCCAATTAGCGCAATTAGCCCGACCAACACCGAAGGCACTTTGAGTATATCAACAACAAAATTCAGCGTTTCAAGGATAAACATATCCGCCTCGCTATAAAGAATTATTGTTTGGCAAACCAGGCGCGCAGCTGCGCTTCGAGTTCGTTAATATCGATGATGTTAGTAATGACCACCAGCTGACTCTCCGGCACGCTGGCGCTGGCGGCGATGTCCTTGGCCATCACGAATAAATCAGCCGCTCCCGGGGTAGCCGATGACAGATCCGAGTGCTCCACCTCAGCCTCTATTTCAAGCTTTTTAAGCACTTTTTTAATATTCATCTCAACCATAAAACTACTGCCCAGGCCAGAACCGCAAATTGCCATAATTTTCATTATTGTCACCTTTTGGGTAGAGTGCATTCCCATCACGCAGGCGCGTAATGTGCTATAAGTCGGATTGTATAAATAAATTAGAAACGTGCGATGATAGTTTTAATCTCCTCGAGACTGGTTGCCTGATGTAATTTATGCATATCTTCGTCGCTGGAAAATAATTCCGCCAGCGCAGAGATCATTTCAATATGGCTATGCTTATCCGGTGCCGCCAGCATAATAACAAGGTCCACAGGATCGAATTCTTCACAACCAAATGATACGCCCTGCTGCAATTTCAGCAGCGACAACCCTAAGCCGTTGGCGCCTTCTTCTGGCCGCGCATGAGGCATAGCCAAACCCGGCGCCAGCACATAGTACGGCCCCAGTTTACGATGCTGTTCCACGATGGCCGCCACGTATTTTTTTTCAATCACGCCCGCTTCCAGCAGCGGCCGGGCGCAGATATCCAACGCCTGCGACCAGTCTTCGACACGCTGTTGCAGCGTAATAGTGGCATCGGAGATCCAGGTATTGAGCATTTTGTCCCTCGTCTTTTCGCAAAAGATGGGCAAACTTTATGCAACCAGACAACAGTTATCTGAGAGGACGCTCACAAAGATAGCGCTATCATTCAAGAACGCACAGATTTGTGATAGCGCTATCATTTCGCAATCATCACATGAAAACGCAGAAAAATTTCCCGGTTAGGGCGTATACTCCCTGACAGATGAAGTAATGGATGATAATAAAAAACGTCTGTTTAGCAGGAATATGTATGTCTCTTACCCGAAAACGACGGAGTACCGGCAAGGTGACGATCGCCGATGTTGCTCAGTTAGCTGGCGTCGGCACCATGACCGTGTCCCGTGCGCTTCGCACGCCGGAACAGGTCTCCGATAAGCTACGAGAAAAAATCGAAGCGGCGGTTGCAGAACTCGGGTATATGCCCAATCTCGCCGCCAGCGCGCTGGCATCCGCCTCTTCAAAAACCATCGCCATGGTGGTGCCCAATCTTGCCGAGGCGGGCTGTTCCGCCATGTTTGCCGGGCTTCAGCAGATATTGCAGCCGGCAGGCTATCAAATCATGCTCGCAGAATCGCAACACCGTCTTGAGCAGGAAGAAAAGTTGCTGGAAACGCTGCTGGCCTCAAATATCGCTGCCGCCATACTGCTTAGCGTTGAACATAGCGACACCGTTCGTCACTGGTTAAAGAACGCCTCGATTCCGGTCATGGAAATCGGTGCAATGCGGACCGATCCTCTCGATATGAATATTGGGATTGATAACGTAGCCGCCATGTTCGAGCTGACTGAAATGCTTATCCATCGCGGATATCAGAATATTGGTTTACTGTGCGCCAACCAGGAACAGTGGATTTTCCAGCAGCATTTACATGGTTGGTATAAAGCGATGTTGCGCCACCATATGTCGCCCACCCGAGTGATTAACGCGGCCCTGCCCGCTAACTTTTCCACGGGCGCTTCTCAGCTTCCCGAGTTTATTCTGGCATGGCCGGAGCTGGATGCGCTGGTCTGTGTTTCCGATGAGCTTGCCTGTGGGGTGCTCTATGAATGCCAACGTCGGCGGATTAAAGTGCCGGATGATTTAGCCGTCGTCGGCTTTGGTGACAGCGACGTTAGCCGGGTATGTCAACCACCGTTGACAACCATGGCTGTACCGCATCATAAAATTGGTCTGGAGGCCGGACGCGCGCTTCTGGAACGCCTTAACGAGGGAGACTGGAGCGACAGGAAAACCATCGTCTCCAGTTTATGCATGAGGGATAGCTGCTAGCGATTACTCGGCTTCTTCCTCGACGTGGACTTCGTTGTTGGCGTTTCGCGTCATCCACAGCGCCAGCGCCTTCAGCGAGTCATCGGTAAATTCATCACAGCGGGCAGTAATTTCTTCCGGCGTCATCCAGCACACTTCGCTCACCTCTTCTTCCTGCAAGGCAAACGGCCCGTGCGAAACGCAGCTGAACAGGCTTCCCCAAACACGGCAGTGTTTATCTTCAAAATAGAATTGCCCGTGGTCGGCGAATGGCACGCCAGCAATGCCCAGTTCCTCTTCCGCCTCGCGGCGAGCGGACTCCAGCAGCGGCTCATCTGCCTGAACGACACCCCCAGCGGTGGCGTCCAGCATACCCGGCTGGTAGTCTTTCGTTTCGGTGCGGCGTTGCACCAGGATTTTGCCCATGCCGTCGTGCACGACGATATAGGTTGCCCGGTGACGCAGGCACTGCGCGCGCATCTGTTCACGGCTCGCTTGCGCGATGACCTCATTGTCTTCGCTGACAATATCGACCCATTCCGTGCTTGCCAAATGATTCTGCTCGACCATCCGAAAACCTTACCTTGAAAGCGCTCTTTACGGCGCGTTTTGTGATTGATGGGTAACTTACGGGTTAATAGCAACCTCTGCAATAACCTGTTGATCATTGAGTGCTAAAACTTGCAGTTTATGCCCGTCAAGCAGCCCATAGCTGGCAGCAAAACCGCCCTTAGGAATGCTAACTGAACCGGGGTTAAATAAGAATATCTCATCGCGTTTTTCTGCCACCGGAAGGTGCGTATGTCCGTAAACCAACACATCATTCGCGGCCAATGGCGGAAGATTCGCCGGACCATAAAGATGCCCGTGGGTCAAAAACAGCCGCTGATGTTCGGTGAGCACCTGCTGCCACGGCGCGGTAATGGGAAAGTGCAATAGCATCTGGTCAACTTCGCTATCGCAGTTGCCGCGCACGGCGATAATACGCTCGGCAACGCTATTGAGGCGTTCTGCCACCAGGGCCGGGGCATAGCCCTCCGGCAGTGCGTTACGCGGCCCATGGTTAAGAACATCCCCCAGAATCACCAGCCAGCGTGCGCCGCTCTCGGCAAACAGCGCCAGCACCCGTTCGGCAGCCGGTAACGAGCCATGAATATCCGATGCAAACATCAGCTTCATTAATCAAATCCCCACAATGATAAACCCCAATATCATAATGGATTACATCGACTTTTTCAGCCTGCGCGTTTTGCCGAAAGCGCCACATAACGTTGCACCGAGGCGCGCTGCCATTGGAAGGCCGCATAGTCTGCAAGCTGTTCCGGCACATCGTCTCCGTTGAATACCAGCCGGTTAAGCATCAGCGCCAGGTCGGTATCCGCCAGACACCACTCGCCAAACAGGTTGGGTCGACCGTGAGCCAGCAGCGCACTGGCGGTGTCAAACAGTTTAGCCGCGCTTTTGCGTCCTGCCTCCGTCAGCGGCGCTTTTTTCTCGCCAGCAAAGATAACCGACGTCGGCCGCTCTTCGCGGATAGGCATCAGGTCGCTGCGCAACCACGCCTGAATCTGTCGGGTAAGCGCGCGTTTTTGCTGGTCGTGCGGATACAACCGCTCCCACTCTGGCGGTGCAAAACGCTCATCAAGGTATTCCGTGATCGCGGAGGATTCACTGAGTGCAAAATCATCGACTTCGAGCAAGGGAACGCGACGGGTCGCCGCATAGCCGCGCCAGCCAGCCTGCAGATGTTCCCCCTGGTCGAGATTGACAGTTTTCAGGGTAAACGGCAGTCCTTTCTCCTGTAGGGCAACATAAACGGACATCACATAAGGCGAAAAGAAATCAGAATCGGACCAAAGCGTAAGAGTGGGCTGGCTCATAGTTTCCTCAACGGTGGGCAGACGAAATGCGAACGATACAGGCGCGAACCGGCGTCCATGACAACTGATTGCCAACATAGCTTGTCTTTATACGGATGTCACTTGCCCTCAACATGAGTATTTTGCAATCAGCAATCCCTACGTCAGAGCTTGCCGCGTGACAGGCGCTTTCGTGTATGATGAAGTGGACAACAATAAATAAGGAGAACACCTGCAATGTCTCAGTCTGACGCCGTCATCCGCATCAAAAACCTGCGCCTGCGCACCTTTATCGGCATCAAAGAAGAGGAGATCGCGAATCGTCAGGACATCGTCATCAATCTACAAATTCGCTATCCAGCAGAGAAATCACGCAGCAGCGAAGATATCAACGACGCGCTGAACTACCGCACCATCACCAAAAATATTATTCGCCACGTAGAAAGTAACCGTTTCTCTTTGCTGGAAAAATTAACTCAAGATGTGCTCGATATCGCACGCGAACATCACTGGGTCACTTATGCTGAAGTGGAGGTCGATAAACTTCACGCGCTGCGTTATGCCGACTCGGTGTCCATCACCCTAAGCTGGCAACGCTAAGCGCCCCCTGCGGGAGGTCATATGAGAGTTCTGCTTACCGGCGGCACTGGGCTGATAGGCCGCCATTTAGTTTCGCGCTTGCTGACGCTGGGCCATACGGTGTGCGTCGTGACCCGTTCTCCGGAAAAAGCCCGACAGATGCTCGACGCGCGCGTCGAGATTTGGCCAGGCCTGCAGAATGTGTCCACCCTTGACGGTGTCGACGCGGTCGTTAACCTGGCCGGTGAACCCATCGCCGACAAGCGCTGGACCCACGCGCAAAAGCAGAAACTGTGTGACAGCCGCTGGGCAATCACCCAGCGTATCAGCGAACTCATTCAGGCGAGCGAGACGCCGCCTGCCGTGCTGATTTCCGGCTCGGCTACCGGTTACTATGGCGACCTGGGTGAGGTCGTGGTCACGGAAGAAGAGCCGCCGCATAACGAATTTACCCACAAGCTGTGCGCCCGCTGGGAGCAAATCGCCAGCTCCGCGCAGAGCGACCGCACCCGCGTCTGTCTGCTGCGTACCGGCGTGGTGCTGGCCCGCGACGGAGGGATCCTCGGCAAAATGGTGCCGCCATTTAAGCTGGGCCTCGGCGGCCCCATCGGCAACGGCAGGCAGTACCTGGCGTGGATTCATATCGACGATATGGTCAACGGCATCCTGTGGCTGCTGAATAACGATCTGCGCGGGCCGTTTAATATGGTCTCCCCCTACCCGGTCCGTAACGAACAGTTTTCCCACGCGTTGGGTCAGGCCTTAAACCGTCCGGCTTTTCTGCGCGTTCCTGCCACCGCCATCCGCCTGCTGATGGGAGAATCGTCCGTGCTGGTACTCGGCGGCCAGCGCGCGCTACCCAAACGGCTGGAAGCGGCTGGGTTTACCTTCCGCTGGTACGATCTGGATGAAGCGCTGGCCAATATTCTGCGCTAGCGCCACCTATGTCTATCCGGTGATAGGGCTCGGCTATCACCGGCCAAACTAACATATTGGTTTGCAACTCGGCTTTGATGCTAAGGTATGTGTTTTGGCTCTTCGTTACGGCAATCTTTATGGTCTCAATCACCACTCCACGGCTACAGCTTTCCCCCTTCAATGAGCACGACTGGCCCTTCTTTTTACAACTGCGACAAAACCGCGAGGTGATGCGTTTTATGGGCGAAGTGCTGGATGAAGCGGCGATACATACGATATTTAAACAACGCTGCCGGGAAGCGGGTATTTTCGTTATCCGCGATGCGCAGGGCACGCCACTAGGCGATATCGGTCTGCGTATCAGCAGCAGAAACCCGCATGAAGCGGACGTCGGTTACGCGCTGTTGCCGACTGCGCAGGGTAAGGGCTATGCCAGCGAAGCGCTGGCGGCCATTTGCGACTTCGGCTTTCAACAGCTTTCGTTGGGGGCGATTAATGCCTGGGTGCTGGGTGATAATCAGCATTCGGCGCATCTGTTGGAAAAACAGGGTTTCACCCGCACGCAGGTGCTGGAAAAGGCGTATCTGTTGAATGGTCAGTACTATGATGACTGGGTGTATCGACTGGAAAAACAGGCCCGTTAACCGGGCCTGTACCCCGTTTAACGCGACGCCGCACCGCTAGCCTGGAAGGCCGCCTCAAGATCGTTGATCAGCACCTCCGCCGGTTCCTGGCCGACAGAAAGACGAATCAACCCCCGGGAGACGCCCGATTCATCGAGCGCCGCCTGATTGTAACCGCGGTTAGGCGAAATAATCAGACTCTCATAGCCCCCCCAGCTAGGACCAATTTTAAACACCCGGCAGGCATCAATAAAACCTTTCACCTTCTCAAAATCGGCGTTTTTCAGTTCAAAGCTGAACAGCCCTGAGAAACCGCTCATCTGGCGTTGGATAATCTCTTTTTCCGCCGTCGACGCCAGATAGGGGTGGCGAATATTTTCGACATCGTCGCGGCGCCGCAACCAATCAATCACCTTGATGGCATTATGCTGATGCGCCTGCATTCGTACCGGCAGCGTACGTAAGCCGCGCAATAACAGCCACGCGCTGAACGGTGCCAGCACAGCCCCTAATAGCTGATGCGAAAAATCACGAATCGGCCCCATCAGCGAAGACCGGGTAATCACCACACCAGCCAGAATATCGCTATGCCCGGCAATATATTTAGTACAAGAATGAATAACAATATCAAAACCGAGGCTGAGTGGTTTCTGGAAGAGCGGCGTCGGCCACGTATTATCAATGGCGGTAATAATATTATGCCGCGCAGCCAGTTCGGCAATCGCCCGCAAATCGACAACTCTCATGGTCATCGAACCGGGGGATTCCGTATAAATCATTCGCGTATTAGGTTTTATTTTACACGCAATATCCAGCAGATCGCCGTCGGGAATAATATCGTATTCCACATCATATTTTTGCGCCAGCGACTTAACCAGTTCAACGGCTGGGCCATAGACTTGATTGACCAGAAGAATATGATCGCCGCGATTCAGGTAACCGATCATCACCGCGCCAATCGCGCCCATTCCCGATGCAAAGCATCGCGCCTCTTCCCCGCCTTCCAGACGCGCCAGCTTCTCTTCGGCCATGCGAACCGTTGGGTTCAGACCGCGGCTGTATATATAACGCCGCGTCTCCTGCAGCATATCATCGCAATATTGTTGATAATCTTTTTGCGCAAACAGGCTGGTCTGTATAATTGGCGGCGCCACTGCGCCAAAATAAGCTTCATGCGGTTCGTCCATGCCAGAGCAGGCAAGATAATCGCTTTCCAACACAGCGCCGTTATTCATTAACATATTTTCATAGCTAGCCATTATAT